>NZ_JBHXSY010000023.1:0-122387 GCF_042715295.1 Streptomyces sp. NPDC058701
TCTCGGGCTTTCCTCCGGGCTTTCGTTCTGTTCTTGCGTTTCCGACTCTATCAGACTCTTTCGTGTCCGATTCCCGGTCGAAGCGGGATTCGCTTTCCAGGTATTCGCTTTCGCGTTTTCCCTTCCGGCGATTCCGACTCTATCAGCGATTCCCTGTTCCCCTGACCGCTCTCCATCGCGTCAAAAGGCGCACGGAAATAAAGCCGAGTTCAAGATCGATACTGAAGAGGGGGTTCCCGTCCATGAGACGTTCGTGAGAAATTCACACGGTGCGTCCCGGCAGGAGTCACGACAGTACAGGTCCGCCGGTGCCCAGGCAAATCGATTCAGGCGTATGGTCTAGTCCACCGGTCTAGTCCACTAGTCTCCGTGCCGAAGGGCCAGCCCGGATCGGGACCAACATCGGGCGAACCCGAACATGTCGTGACTTATCCTTCTGCAAGAGTACGCCGTTCGCGACACGTAGTGACGGCGACACGAAGAAGCCCCACCCCTGGGAGGCCCCATGACCAGCGTGACGTCCCCACTTGCCGGGACCGCCATCGGACTCGCGGCAGTGCCCGATCCGGTGTTCTCCGGCGCCATGGTGGGACCGGGCACCGCCATCGACCCCGTGCGTGAGCCCTCGGAGGCGGTGTCCCCCGTAGACGGTGTGGTCGTCTCCCTGCACCCGCACGCGTACGTCGTCGTGGACGGTGAGGGCCACGGCGTCCTCACCCACCTCGGCATCGACACCGTCCAGCTCAACGGCGAGGGCTTCGAGCTCCTCGTCAACAAGGGCGACACGGTGACCCGCGGTCAGGCCGTCATCCGCTGGAACCCCGCCGCGGTCGAGGCCGCGGGCAAGTCCCCCGTGTGCCCCGTCGTCGCCCTCGAGGCGACCCCGGACGCGCTTTCGGACGTCGTCGACTCCGGCGACGTGAAGGCCAGCGACGTCCTCTTCAGCTGGCAGTGACGCACCCGCCT
This sequence comes from Streptomyces sp. NPDC058701, assembly GCF_042715295.1. Classification (NCBI taxonomy): domain Bacteria; kingdom Bacillati; phylum Actinomycetota; class Actinomycetes; order Kitasatosporales; family Streptomycetaceae; genus Streptomyces; species Streptomyces sp. NPDC058701. The sequence goes on from NZ_JBHXSY010000023.1 coordinate 967, forward strand.
GAGGAGGCGGGTCGGACATCCACCGCGGCGGCCGAGCCCGCCGCCCTACCGGAGACGGGTGAAATGGAGACAACGCTGCGAGGCGTCGGCGTGAGCCACGGTGTGGCGATCGGCGAGGTTCGGCACATGGGTACGGCGGTTCTCGAACCGCCGGCCAAGCAGATCACCGCGGACGAGGCGGAGCGCGAACAGGGGCGCGCCCGTCAGGCCGTGGAGGCTGTATCGGCCGACCTGATCGCGCGCGGCCAGCTGGCCGGTGGCGAGGCCCAGCACGTGCTGGAGGCCCAGGCGATGATCGCGACGGACCCCGAGCTGATGGCGGACGTCGACCGGCGGATCGCCGTCGGCAGCACCGCCGAGCGCGGGATCTACGACGCGTTCGCCTCCTACCGCGACCTGCTCGCCGGAGCCGGCGAGTACATGGCCGGGCGGGTGGCCGACCTGGACGACGTACGGAACCGGATCGTCGCGCGCCTGCTGGGCGTGCCCATGCCGGGTGTCCCGGACAGTGACGAGCCGTACGTACTGATCGCGCGGGACCTGGCCCCCGCCGACACCGCGCTGCTCGACCCGGCCCTGGTGCTCGGGTTCGTGACCGAGGAGGGCGGGCCGACCAGCCACAGCGCCATCCTCGCGCGGGCGCTGGGCGTACCGGCGATCGTGGCGCTCCCGGGGGCCGGTGAACTCGCCGAGGGCACCCTCATCGCGGTCGACGGGAGCACGGGCGACGTGTTCGTGGACCCGACGCCGGAGAAGCGGGCCGAGCTGGAGGCCGCGGCCGCCGAGCGCAAGGCCGCCCTCTCCGCGTCGTCCGGTCCGGGCGCGACCTCGGACGGGCACAGGGTGCCGCTGCTGGCGAACGTCGGCGGTCCGGCGGACGTGCCGGCCGCGGTCGAGGCCGGGGCCGAGGGCGTGGGCCTGTTCCGCACCGAGTTCCTGTTCCTGGACGACAGCAAGAAGGCTCCGTCCGAGGAGAAGCAGATCGAGTCGTACCGAAAGGTGCTCGAGGCGTTTCCCGAGGGGCGCGTGGTGGTGCGGGTGCTGGATGCCGGCGCCGACAAGCCGCTGGACTTCCTCACGCCGGCGGACGAGCCGAACCCGGCCCTGGGCGTGCGCGGCCTGCGCTCGCTCCTGGACCACCCGGAGGTGCTGCGCACGCAGCTGACCGCGCTGGCCAAGGCGTCCCGGGGCCTGCCCGTCCACCTTGAGGTCATGGCCCCGATGGTGGCGGACCGGACCGACGCCAAGGCGTTCGCGGACGCGTGCCGCGAGGCAGGGCTGCAGGCGAAGTTCGGCGCGATGGTGGAGATCCCGTCCGCCGCGCTCCGGGCGCGCTCGATCCTGCGGGAGGTGGAGTTCCTGTCGCTGGGCACGAACGACCTCGCGCAGTACGCGTTCGCAGCCGACCGTCAGGTCGGCGCCGTCTCGCGGCTCCAGGACCCGTGGCAGCCGGCGCTGCTCGACCTGATCGCCATGTCGGCCGACGCCGCGAAGGCCGAGGGCAAGAGCTGCGGCGTCTGCGGCGAGGCGGCCGCCGACCCGCTGCTGGCCTGTGTGCTGACGGGCCTGGGTGTCACCTCCCTGTCGATGGGCGCCGCCTCGATCCCGTACGTACGGGCGACGCTCGCGAAGCACACGCTGGCGCAGTGCGAGAGGGCCGCCGCCGCGGCGCGGGCGTGCGACACCGCCGAGGAGGCCCGCATGGCCGCCCAGGCGGTGCTCTCCGGCGAGTAGCCGCCGGGAGGAGTGGGACGCGAGGGGCCTTCGCCGGTGGCGGGGGCCCCTCGGTCCGTTTCCGACCGCTCCCCCGGGCCCGGGGCCGGGCTCAGTGGTGCGGGGAGGGGAGGTCCACCTCGTAGCCGGGGCAGTACTCGACCCCTGGTTCTGGGGCGACGGGATCGCCGGTGTCGGCGTCGGTGCAGTAGGCGTTGAACACGGCCGCCGCAGAGAGGGCGGTCAGCCGGCCCCGGTCGAGGCGCCAGCCGTGGACCCGGTCGCCGCGGCCCTCGCGCGAGCTGCGCAGGACCAGTCCCCCGGGGCCGCCGAGGGCGAGTCCGGCCGCCAGGACCGTCATGAAGTCGAGGCCCTCGCGGCCCTCCATGCGGGGCGGGGCGTCCGCTTCGCCGGTCGTGTCGGCGTGCAGGACGGCGACGAGCTGTTCCGTCGCGGTGGGGACGCTGCAGACGAAGTGGTGGTGGCCGGGGCCGGCGCCGGCCAGGAGGCGTTTGAGGGCCTCGGCCGCGCGGTCGAAGGAGGCGTTGCCGATGTCCTCACCGCAGTCCGCGCAGCTGCCCACCCCGGCGAGGAGGGTGGTGGCGTACTCCCAGGTGGCCTGGCGGACGGCCTCGTCCACGAGGAGCGGGACCAGTTCGTCGATGGGCTGGCCGCGGTAGGGGAGGCCGGCGCCGCTGCCCGCGAGTTCCGCGGTGAAGCGGGTGCGGGCGTCGGCCGTGTCGGGGTCGAGGCCGTGCTCCTCGCAGTGCTCGGCGTACTCCTGGGGGTCGAAGAGGGCGACGGTCGTGTGGATGCCCTGGGCCGCGAGGGAGCGGAGCAGGTCGTCGACGTGGCGCAGGTAGTCGTGGTGGTCGTCGAAGGTGAAGCTGCGGTAGCCGCGCATGGCCGCGAAGTCCCCGGGGTCGGCGAGGAGGCCGACGGTGCTGGGGGCTTCGCGGCGCAGGGTGCGGCGCTTGCTGGTGCTGCGGGTCGTGCGGGCGGTGGCGGTCCGTCGGGTGCGGTGGCTCCCGGCGTCGTCCTTCGGTGGCATGGCTCCCCCTGAGTGGCACGGTCGATTGCTCACTCAGCGTAATCATGACCACTGACAGTGACGTCAGCCCTGGGTGCGGGTGCGGGCCAGCTCCTCGTAGAAGGGGAGGAGGTCGAGGTTGTCGACCGAGCCCGGGTTGACCGCCTTCGCCATGGGGGCGCCCTGGAGGAGCCGCTTGACCGGGACCTCGATGCGCTTGCCGGTCAGCGTGTGGGGGATGCCCGGAACCTCGATGATCTCGTCGGGCACGTGGCGCGGGGAGAGCTCCTCGCGGATCGTCGCCTTGATCCGGGCGCGCAGGTCGTCGTCGAGGAGGGCGCCGGGGGCCAGGTGGACGAAGAGCGGCATCCAGTAGCCGCCGTTCGGCTCCTCCAGACCGATGACGAGGGACTCCTTGATCTCGGGGAGGCGTTCGACGGCCTCGTAGATGTCGGCGGAGCCCATCCGCACGCCCTGGCGGTTGAGGGTGGAGTCGGAGCGGCCGTGGATCACCACCGAGCCGTGGTCGGTGAGGGTGATCCAGTCTCCGTGGCGCCAGGTGCCGGGGAACATCTCGAAGTAGCTGTCGCGGTAGCGGCTGCCGTCGGGGTCGTTCCAGAAGCGGATCGGCATGGACGGCATGGGGTTGGTGACGACGAGCTCGCCGACCTCGCCGATGACGGGCTTGCCGGAGGGGTCCCAGGCCTGGAGGTCCGTGCCGAGGCAGGCGGCCTGCAGCTCGCCGATGTGGACGGGGAGGGTGGGGACGGCGCCGGCGAAGCAGCTGCACACGTCGGTGCCGCCGCTGACGGAGGCGATCCAGAGGTCCTCGGCCACCTCGTCGTGGAGCCAGCGGAACCCGTCGGGCGGGAGCGGGGAGCCGGTGGTGGCGACGCACTTCACGGCGGAGAGGTCGAAGTCGCGGGAGGGGTGGACCTCCGCCTTGCGGCAGGCCATGACGTACGCGGCGGAGGTGCCGTACAGCGTCGCCCCGGTCCGCTCGGCGATGCGCCACTGGGCGCCGGTGTCGGGGTAGCCGGGGCTGCCGTCGTACAGGACGACGGTCGTGCCGGTGAGGAGGCCGGAGACGAGGAAGTTCCACATCATCCAGCCGGTGGAGGTGTACCAGAAGAACCGGTCCTCCGGGCCGAGGTCGCAGTGCAGGCCGAGCTGCTTGAGGTGTTCGAGGAGGATGCCGCCCTGGGACTGGACGATGGCCTTGGGGAGGCCGGTCGTACCGGAGGAGTACAGGACCCACAGGGGGTGGTCGAAGGGGACCGGTTCGAAGACGGGCGCGGTGTCGGCCGCGGTCAGGTCGGACCAGGCGAGGGCCCCTTCCGGGGCTTCGGTGCCCAGGACCGGGATGTGGACGACGGCGCGCAGGGAGGGGAGCTCGGCCCGGAGCTCTGCGACGGTCTCGCGGCGGTCGTGCTGCTTGCCGCCGTAGCGGTAGCCGTCCACGGCGAACAGGACGACGGGTTCGACCTGCTGGAAGCGGTCCAGGACGCTGCGTGCGCCGAAGTCGGGGGCGCAGGAGGTCCAGACGCCTCCGACGGCGGCGGTCGCGAGGAGGGCGACCACGGACTCGGCGATGTTCGGGAGGTAGCCGCTGACCCGGTCGCCGGGGCGTACGCCGAGGGCGCGCAGTTCGGCGGCGAGCGAGCCCACCTGCCGGCGGAGGTCGGTCCAGGTGACGGGGGCGGGCTCGTGGGTCTCGTCCACGCACAGCAGGGCGGCCTCCCCGGCGCGGGCCGGGTCCTCGGCGGCGCGCAGGGCGTGCTCGGCGTAGTTGAGGGTGGCGCCCGTGAACCAGCGTGCGCCGGGCATGGAGCGGTCGGCGAGGACGGACTCGTACGGTGTGGTGAAGCGGACGTCGAACCACTCGGCGACGGCCTGCCAGAAGGTGTCCAGCTCGTCGACGGACCAGCTGTGCAGAGCGGGGTAGCCGCCGTCCGCGGGGGCTCCGAACCGGTCGGCGGCCCAGGCCTGGAAGGCGGTGATCCGGGCCGCGGCGATCCGGTCGGGCCCCGGGGCCCAGAGGGGTTCCGGCTGCGTGGCTGAGGTCATGGGTCGGCTCCCGGTCAAGTCTGCGGCTCGCGCTTCGTGTGCGTACGGTGCCACCGCGCGGGGGGTGTGCGCGCGGCGGCTCACTGGGACGATGCCATGTGATCGACATCCGCACCAGAGGTGTCCCGTACGGTCGGCCGCGGGCGGCCGGGGGTGCCGCTGCCGGGTGAACGGCAGTTGAACGCGGTCTCCCGGGCCGGGGCCCGGTGGCAGGGTGATCCGCATGAACGGTCGCGATCTGGTGCGTGCGGTGAAGGACCTCGGTACGGAGCGCGGACGGCGCGCATGGCGCTCGGCCTGGCGCCACCGGCGTGCGGACGCGGTGGGGCTCCCGCGCCGGGGCGCGGAGCGGGCGCGCGTGCCGGGGCTGCTGACGGGTACGGAGCCGCGACCGGGCGGCGGTGTACTGCGCTTCGCGCGCTCGGAGCTGCTGGTGCGGGTGACCTCGGGCGGCGCCGTGTTCTGGGGCTGGGACGGGGCGGGGCCGACGCCGTCGTACGCGGTGGTCGGCGACGGCCCGGAGGCCGATCCGCGGGCCGTGCTGGAGCCGGACACCGAGGGCGGTTGGCGGGTGGTGTCGGAGCGGGTGACGGTCGCGGTGTCCCGGCACGGGTCGGTGGAGGTGCGCACGCCCGGCGGGACGGTACTGCGGCGGGACCTGCCACCGCGCTGGTGGGAGCCGGTGGACCCGGCGCGGGGCGGGGCCCGGTGGGCGCAGCGCAGCGCGGTGGGGGCGGACGCGCGGTTCTTCGGGCTGGGCGGGCGGGCGGCGGGGCCCCGGTTGCGGGACGGGACGTACCGGCTGTGGAACACGGATCCCCAGGGGAGCTTCGGGCCGGGCACCGATCCGCTGCACCTGTCCATGCCGGTGCAGCTGGTGGTCGCCGACGCGGGGACGCACCTGGTGTTCCACGACAACTCCTGGGACGGCCGGGTGGTGCTGCGCGAGGGCGAGGAGGGTGCGGGCTCGGCAGCGGATCGCCCGGGGTCGAGCGAGCTTCGCGTGGAGGGCGGGCCGCTGCGGTGCTGGGTCTTCGTGGGGACTCCGGCGCGGGTGCTGCAGGGCTGGTCGGGGCTGACGGGTCCCGCGGCGGTGCCGCCGGAGTGGGCGCTCGGCCACCAGCACGCGCGCTCGGGCTTCGGGAGCGCGCAGGAGGTGCGGCGGGTGGTGGACGGGCACGCGGAGCGCGGCATGGCGCTGTCGGCCGTGCACCTGGACATCGACCACTACGACGGGCACCGCGTCTTCACGGTGGACGAGGGGCGCTTCCCCGATCTGCCGGGGCTCGCACGGGAGTTGCGCACGCGGGGCGTGCGCCTGGTCTCGATCATCGGCCCCGCGGTGCGGGCGGGCGGCGCGGTGCACGCGTCGGGGCTCTCGGTGGGGACGGGCGGCGCCTTCGTGCGGGACGCGCGGGGCGCGGAGGTCCGCGGGGAGGTGTGGCCGGGCGCGTGCGCGTACCCGGACTTCACCGATCCTGCGGTGCGGGAGTGGTGGGGCGGGCTGTACGAGGAGCGGCTGGGCCGGGGCTTCGCCGGTTTCTGGCACGCCATGAACGAGCCGGTGTCCTTCGCCCCGTTCGGCGACAACACGCTCCCCCGCTCCGCGCGGCACGCGATGGACGGCGCGGGCGGTGACCACCGGTCCGGGCACAACGTGTACGGGCTCGGGATGGCGCGGGCCGGCTGGGAGGGCCTGGTCCGGCTGCGACCGGACGAGCGGCCGTTCCTCGTCTCCCGGTCCGGCTGGGCGGGGATGCAGAGGTACGGGGGGTCGTGGTCCGGCGACGCGGAGAGCAGCTGGGAGGGGCTGCGGGCCTCCTTGGCGCTGGTTCTGGGGCTCGGACTGTGCGGGGTGCCGTACTCGGGCCCGGACGTCGGCGGGTTCGGCGGCTCCCCCTCCCCCGAGTTGTACGTGCGGTGGCTGCAACTGGGCGCGTACCTGCCGCTGTTCCGCACGCACTCAGCCATGCGGGCGGGGCGTCGGGAGCCGTGGGCGTTCGGTGCGGAGGTGCAGGAGCAGGCCCGTGCGGTGATGGCGGAACGGGAGCGGCTGCGGCCGTACTTCGTGACGCTGGCCCACCTGGCCCGCCGGACCGGGGCCCCCTACGTGCGGCCGCTGTGGTGGGGGGCGCCGGAGGAGCGGTCGCTGCGGGACTGCGAGGACGCCTTCCTGCTGGGCGACGCCCTGCTGGTCGCCCCGGTGCTGGAGTGCGGGGCGGACCGGCGGGCGGTGCGGCTGCCGCGCGGCCGGTGGTACGACACCGCGTCGGGGGCTGAGTACGAGGGCCCGGGCCAGGTGCTGCTGGACGCCCCGCAGGGCCGGATCCCGGTGCTGGCCCGCGCGGGTGCGGTGCTCCCGGTCCGCGACCCGTCCGGTGGCGGCGGCGTGACCCTGGAGGCGTGGGCGCCGGCGCGGGGGCGGACGGGCGGCGGGCTGGTGGTGCGGGACCCGGGGCCGGGCTTCGCGGCGGGCGTGATCGAGCGGTACACCGTGCGGTGGGCGGGGGCCGCTGTGGTGGTGGAGGACGAGGCGGGCGAACGGGTGCCGGGCGTGACGGTGCGCGGGCTGTAGGCGGCGCGGCTGTCGGCGGACGGCCTGTTGGGGGCGGGCTGTTGGGGGCGGGCTGTTGCAGGCGCGGACTGTCGGAGGCATCCGTCGGGGCGAGCCCGCGTGAGCTGGAGGACGGGCGCCGGGGCCGGGGCCGGTGGAGGACGGACCCCGCGTCCGGTGAAGGACGGGGCCCGGGCCGGGCGGGGCAGCCGCGGCCAGCCGTCGTGGTCGCCGCCCGGACGTGGGCCGGCCGTCGCGGCCCGGGCATGGGCCGGCCGTCGCGTGGTCACGTATGCGGCCGCCCGGCACGGATCGGCGACCCGCGGGGTACGCCGACCCGCGGCGGTTCAGGGGGCCCGGGGCCGGATGGGGTCCGGCCGGCCCTGAGCGGGTGGAGGTTCAGGCGGACCGGGGTTCGGTGGGTTCAGGGAGCCCGGGGCAGATGGGTTCAGGCGGACCCGAGCCAGATGGGGCTCAGGCAGACCCGGGCGGGCCCGGAGGGGCTCGGGCAGACCCGGGCCCGGAAGGGCTCAGGCGGACCCGGGCAGATGGGTTCAGGCGAGCCCGGGCCCGAGGGGGCTCAGACAGACCCGGGCCCGAGGGGGCTCAGGCCGGCCCGGGCCAGGAGGGGCTCAGGCAGACCCGGGCCCGCAGGGGCTCAGGCAGACCCGGGCCCGCAGGGGCTCGGGCAGACCCAGGCCCGGTGGAGGTGCAGGCGGCCCCAGGCCCGGAGGGTTCAGAGAACCCGGGGCAGATGGGTTCAGGCCGACCCGCGCCCCGCGGGGCCCAGGCAGACCCAGGCCCGGAGGGGCTCAGGCGGACCCGGGCAGGTGGGCTCAGGCAGACCCCGCCCCGGAGGGGCCCGGGCCTGGAGGGACTCAGGCGGACCCGGGCAGATGGGCTCAGGCGGACCCGGGCAGGTGGGCTCAGGCGGGTCCGGGCGCGGTGGGGTTCAGGCGTAGCGGCCCGCGAACCACGAGGCCGCGGCACGGGTGTGCAGGGGGAAGGCCAGGTCCGACGGCCCCCGCAGGACGTGCCAGCCCGTGGTCTCGTCCGTGGCGACCGATGCGGGCAGGGACGCCACCGGACGGGGCGGGAGCAGGCCGAAGAGGAGCAGGTGGCCGGCCGGTGAGCTGAGGGCGTCGGCCAGGGCCACCTCCCGGGCGGGAGCCTCGATGCCGGTCTCCTCGCGGAGTTCGCGGACGACCGCGTCCCGCCAGTCCTCGCCGAAGTCGATGAAGCCGCCGGGGAGGGCGATGCCGCCGAGGGCCGGTTCGATGGTGCGGGTGATGACCACGAGGCCGGTGCCGTCCTCGTCCTCGACGGGGAGGAGCACCACGGCCACCGGGAGCGGGTTGCGGTAGGCGGTGGCGCCGCACGACGGGCAGGTGCGGGGCCAGCCGTCCGTGTCGAACGGTGTTCCGCAGGTGGAGCAGTGCGCGTCCCTCAGCTGTGCCGGCATCCCGCGATGGTATGCCAAGCGGTATGAGGGCGACGGCTGTTGCGATCGGTGCGGGACTCCTGGCGGTACTGGGTGCGCTGGGTGCGCTGGGTGCGCCGACGCTTGCGCCGGGTGCGCCGATGCCCGGGCCGGAACCCTCGGGACCTCCGGGAGCGCCGGCCGGCAGAGCGGCGCCCCCGGGGTTCGCGGCCCTGGCGCACGTGGATCCCACGGTCCGGCAGGACGTGCGGTACGCGACCGCACGCAACTTCACCGGCCGCCGGGTCGACGGGTACCGGGAACCGGTGTGCCTGCTCGCGCGCCCCGCCGCGGAGGCGTTGCGGCGCGCGCAGCGCGAGCTGCTGCCGCGCGGCCTCTCCCTGAAGGTCTACGACTGCTACCGGCCGCAGCGTGCCGTGGACCGGTTCGTCCGGTGGGCCGGGGACCCCGCCGACCAGGGGACCAAGGCCGAGTACTACCCGGACGTCGACAAGGACCGGCTGATTCCCGACGGATACATCGCCGAGCGGTCGGGCCACTCCCGCGGGAGCACCGTGGACGTCACGCTCGTCTCCACCGCGTCGGGTCGGGAGCTGGACATGGGCACCGCGTTCGACCACTTCGGGCCGTCGTCCCACACGGACGCTCCGGCCATCCCGCCCGCCGCCCGCGCGAACCGGCGGCTGCTGCTGGGCGTCCTGGGGGCGCGGGGCTTCGTCAACCTGCCGGAGGAGTGGTGGCACTTCACGCACCGGCCCGAGGCGTTCCCCGGCACGCATTTCGACTTCCCCGTCTCTGTCGCCGCCGTCCTGCCGTGACTACCGTGCCCCCATGACGTTCCGTTCGTACGAGGAGTTCTGGCCCTACTACGTCGCCATGCACGCGCGGGCCGCCACCCGCTGGGTACATCTCACCGGCACGCTCACCGGGCTCGCCCTCACCCTCTACGGGGCGGCCCGGGGGCGGAAGCGGTACCTGGCGGCCCTTCCCGTGATCGGGTACGGGGCCGCGTGGCCGGCGCACTTCCTGATCGAGAAGAACAACCCCGCGACCTTCGGGCACCCCGGATGGTCGCTCCGCGGGGACGCGCAGATGATCCGGATGATGCTCGCCGGGCGCGACGCGGAGCTGGCGGAGATCGCGCAGAAGTGGCTCGCCGAGAACCGGTGACCCGGAGGGCCTCCCGTGCCAGACTCCTGACGATGCGTCAGAAACACTGACACGGGAGGAATCTTGGCACGCACGCGCACCCCCGTCGTGAGCGGTTGGTTCACCGAGGACGCCCCGGGCCCCGAGCCCGGCGCCCCGGCCGGGGCCGGACCCGCGAGCGCCTTCCGGCTGCTCGGAACCCGGTGCTCCGCCTGCACCGCGGTGTTCTTCCCCCGCGAGGACGCTTTCTGCCGCAACCCGCGCTGCCCCGGCGACGGCGTCCTCGCCGAGGTGCCGTTGTCGCCGCGCGGCCGGGTCTGGTCGTACACCGACGGGCGCTACCGGCCGCCGGCGCCGTACGTGTCCGACCCCGCCGTGCCCTGGGAGCCGTACACCCTGATCGCGGTGGAGCTGGAGGCCGAGGGGATCGTCGTGCTCGGGCAGGCGGCGCCCGGGGTCGGGGTCGGCGATCTGGCGGTCGGCATGGAGGTCGAGGTGGTCGGCGGGGTGCTCGGCGAGGACGATGACACCACGTGGACGACCTGGCGGTTCAGGCCGCTGGGAGGAGCGTCGTGAGCGCCGCCGACATCGCCGTGCTGGGAGCCGGCATGCACCCCTGGGGCAAGTGGGGCCGCAGCTTCGTCGAGTACGGGCGGGCCGCCGCCCGGTCCGCGCTCGCCGACGCCGGCCTGGACTGGACGGACGTGCAGTCCGTCGTCGGAGCCGACACCGTCCGCTCCGGGTACCCGGGGTACGTGGCCGGCGCCACCTTCGCCCGCGCGCTGGGCTGGCAGGGCGCCCGGGTGACCAGCGTCTACGCCGCCTGTGCCTCGGGGGCGCAGGCCATCGGGGCGGCCCGGGCGCAGATCCTGGCCGGGCTGGCGGACGTGGTGCTCGTGGTGGGTGCCGACGCGGCGCCCAAGGGGTTCTTCGCACCGGCCGGGGGGGAACGGCCCGACGACCCCGACTGGCTGCGGTTCCGCGTGCTGGGCGCCACCAATCCGGCCTACTTCGCGCTGTACGCGCGCCGCCGCATGGCCGTCCACGGGGACACCCTGGAGGACTTCGCCCGGGTCAAGGTGAAGAACGCGGCGGCCGGGCTGCTGAACCCGAACGCCCGCTACCGCAGGGCCGTGACCACGGAGGAGGTGGCCGCCTCGGCGGTGGTCGCCGATCCGCTGCGGCTGCTCGACATCTGCGCCACGTCTGACGGCGGCGCCGCGCTCGTGCTGTCCAGCACGGACTTCGCGCGCTCGCGCGGTGTCACCGACCCGGTGCGCATCCGGGCCGTGTCGACGGTGACGCCCACCTATCCGCGTACGGTGCTGGACCTCCCGGACATCGCCACCGACTCGACGGCCGGGGTGGGGGTCGAGCCGGTGTCGGGCTCCTTCCGGGCCTCCCTCGCGCGGGCGGCGTACGAGGAGGCGGGGCTCGGCCCGGAGGACCTCTCGCTCGCCGAGGTGTACGACCTCTCCACCGCCCTGGAGCTGGAGTGGTACGAGGACATCGGGCTCTGCGGGGAGGGCGGGGGCGCCACGCTCCTGCGGAAGGGGGCGACGGCGCTGGGCGGGCGCGTCCCGGTCAACGCGAGCGGCGGGCTGGCCTCCTTCGGGGAGGCGGTGCCGGCCCAGGCCATCGCCCAGGTGTGTGAGCTGACGTGGCAGTTGCGCGGGACGGCCGGTGCGCGGCAGGTTCCGGGGGCGCGGGCCGGGATCACCGCGAACCAGGGTCTGTTCGGGCACGGTTCGGCGGTGATCGCGGTGCGCTGAGCGGCTTCCGGCGGGCCGTGGATCGGGCCTCGCAGGGGGGCCGACCAGCGGTTTCCCGCGAGTGTTGTGCGCGTACTTGACGGCCCCCCACGGCGGGTTCACACTCGCTCCACGGTCCCGCGCCGCGTTCCGGGCGCCGAATCCCCCACGAGAGCTGCGGCCCGTACCCCAGTCGGCGGGGGTACGGGCCGCGTCCGTGTCAGGCGCCGGCCGAGATGCTCCGGCGGCGGGCGCGGGCCAGCGACATCGCGTGTTCCACGACCCCCACGAGAACGTCCTTCACGGATTCCCGGTCGCGGGCGTCGCAGAGCAGAACCGGCACGCCCGGGTCGAGGTCGAGCGCCTCCCGCACGGTGACCACGGGGTGGTGGTCCGCCTCGTCGAAGCAGTTGACGGCGACGACGAACGGGATCTCGCGGCGCTCGAAGTAGTCGACGGCCGCGAAGCAGTCGGCGAGGCGGCGGGTGTCCGCGAGGACCACCGCGCCCAGCGACCCCTGGGCCAGTTCGTCCCACAGGAACCAGAACCGGTCCTGGCCCGGGGTGCCGAACAGGTACAGCACCAGGTCCTCGCGCAGCGTGATGCGCCCGAAGTCCATCGCCACGGTGGTCGTGCTCTTGCTCTCCACTCCCCGGGTGTCGTCGATGCCGATGCCCGGTTCCGAGAGTTGTTCCTCGGTCCGCAGCGGTCTGATCTCGCTTACCGCACTGACCAGGGTGGTTTTGCCCACCCCGAAGCCGCCCGCGACCAGGATCTTCAGGGTCAGCGGCTCGACCGGTGACACGGCGTGCATGGCACCGGTGCGGCTAGAGCGCCCGAAGGCCATCGATCACCTCACGCAGAATGGATTCGTCGGGTAGTTCGGCCGGAGGTACCGGCCTGGTCACGTGGACCAGTTCATCGTCGACGAGGTCGCCGATCAGGACCCGCACGACCCCGATCGCGAGGTCGAGGTCGGCCGCCAGTTCGGCGACCGACTGCGGGCGGTTCCGGCACAGCCCCAGGATGCGGGCGTGTTCCGGGGCCAGGGTCATGTCCCAGACCGGGTCGTCGGCCGCGGATTCGGCGACGACGAGCGCGATCAGGTCGAGGCGGTGCTGGCCCGCGTGGCTGGTCCGGCCGCGGGTCATCGCGTACGGGCGTACGACGGGACCCGCGTCGTCGTCGAACCAGTGCGGGTGGTCCGGGGCGGCGGGCCCCTCCGCGGAGGGGGTGCGGGCAGGGTGTCGGTCCTGGCCTGGATCGCTCATGCCGTACGTCTCACCCTCCGGCTGGCAGCCCGGTGCGCGGGGCGGTCGCCAGGTGGTCGCCCACTCGCTTGACCATGAGCGTCATCTCGTACGCGACCTGCCCGACGTCGGATTCGGCGTCGGCGAGGACGGCCAGGCAGCTGCCGTCGCCGGCCGCCATCACGAAGAGGAACGCCTCGTCCAGCTCGACGACGGTCTGGCGGACCCTGCCGGACTCGAAGTGCCGGCCGACGCCCTTGGCGAGGCTGTGGAATCCAGAGGCCACCGCCGCCAGGTGCTCGCTGTCCTCGCGGGTCAGGTCCCGGGAGGTGCCGGTCGGCAGGCCGTCGCCGGACAGGACGACCGCCTTGCGGATGGAGCCGACCTTGTCCACGAGCTCGTCGAGGAGCCAGTTGAGCGGGCCGGAGCCGCGGCTCCTGCTGTCGTTTCCGGTCTGCGGTGCGGTCATCGACCGTCCCCTTCGTTCTCGTTCGCGGGACCGGTGGCGGCGGAGGTGCCTGCCCCGGTCGCGGACTGCGTCCGTGCCTGCTGGTTGCGGCCCGCGGTCCAGCCGCGCTGGAGCGCGGACATGCGCGTGCGTACGTCCTCCGCGTCCCGGTCGTCCGCGGCGCCGTCGGCGGTGTCCGGGGCGGGGGCGGCGGCGCGGGAGTCCTTCAGCTGGGGGGCCAGGTTGGCCTGGCGTACCCGGCGGGGCAGCAGGCCGCTGCCGCCCGGCGGGGGTACGGGGGCGCCGGCGGCGGGGGCGGGCGGCGGGACCGCGGACACCGGGCGCGGCTCGACGCGGCGGCCGTGGTCCGCTACCAGCGTCGGGGCGGGCCGGCGGCGGGGCAGCGGCACCGTCCCCTGGCCGCCGCGGGGGCCGTCGGGGCGGGTGGCCTCCGGTCGGGCGCCGTCGGGCCGGGCGCTGTCGAGGCGGACCGGGCCCGTGGGGGCGAGCGGTCCGCGCTCCCCGTTGCGGGGGGCGCCGACCCGCTCGGCCGGACGGTCGGGGTGGCGGTCGGCGTGCCGCGGCTCGGGGTGCCGCGGCTCGGGGTGCCGGTCAGCGGACGGACGGTCGGCCGTGCGCAGGCCGAGCAGGCCGCTGCGCGGGAGTCCCTTCGGCGGGGTCTCGTCGTCCAGGGTGGCCATGGCGGGGCGGCCGCCGACGCCGGTGATCCCGGTGGTGGTGCCGTCCACGACGGCGGGGTCGTCGAGGCCGTCGAGGCCGAGCACGCCCAGCGGCGCCTCCAGCTCGACGGGCCCGCGCAGGTCCGCCGCGGGCAGGGCGCGCCCGGACGGGGCCCGCCCGACGGCGGGGGCGTTGCGCTCGGACGGGATCACGCCGGGCCTGCCCGGCTTGCCCGGCTTCCCGGCCATGCCGGCGCCGACGCCGGCGTTCAGCCGGATGCCGGTGCCGTTGGTGTCGGGGGCCTCGGTCAGCAGGGCGTCGGGGAGGAACACCACGGCGGTGGTGCCCCCGTACGGGCTGTGCTGGAGGACGACCTTGACGGCGTGGCGCTGCGCGAGGCGGCTGACGACGAACAGGCCGAGGCGGTCGGTGTCGGACAGCTCGAACTCGGGGGTCTCGGCGAGCCGGAGGTTCGCGTCGAGGAGCGCGTCCGGGTTCATTCCGAGGCCGCGGTCGTGGATCTCCAGGGTGAAGCCGTTGGCCACGCGCTCGCCGTGCACCTGGACCGCGGTGTGCGGCGGGGAGAACACCGTGGCGTTCTCCAGGAGTTCCGCGACGAGGTGGGTCACGTCCGCGACGGCGGGCCCGGCGATGCCCAGGCGCGGGAGCCGGCGCACCTCGATGCGCTCGTAGTCCTCCACCTCGGCGACGGCGGCCCGTACGACGTCCATCAGCTGGACGGGCTTGCGCCACTGGCGGGAGGGCGCGGCGCCGGAGAGGATCACCAGGCCCTCGGCGTGGCGGCGCATGCGGGTGGTCATGTGGTCGAGGCGGAAGAGGTCGGCGAGCTCCTCGGCGTCCTCGGTGCGGCGCTCCATGGTGTCGAGGAGGGTCAGCTGGCGGTGCAGGAGCACCTGGTTGCGGCGGGCGAGGTTCACGAACACCTCGGAGACGCCGCGGCGCAGCTCCGCCTGCTTGACGGCGGCCTCGACGGCGGCGCGCTGGAGGGTGTTGAGGGCCTGGCCGACCTGGCCGACCTCGTCCCTCTCGTACTCCAGCCGGGGTGCCTCGGTCTCCACGTCCACGTGCTCGCCGGCGGCGAGGCGGCGCATGACACCGGGCAGGCGGACGCCGGAGGCCTCGTGGGCCTCCTTGCGGAGCCGGGACAGGTCGCGGATCAGCTCGCGGCCGATGCGCACGGACAGGACCAGGGACACGATCAGCGCGATGAAGCCGAGGATGCCGGCGACGGCGGCCTGGACCAGGACGTCCATGGCGACGGGCTCGACGCGCTTCTGGTAGCGGTCCCCGGCCTCGGTGCCCATGACGGCGAGGTCGTCGAGGACCTTGGTGGCCGCGGCGTCCCACTGGGCGGCGGTGCTGCTGCGGGGGTTCTTGACCGCGCCGGCGCTGAGGAAGCGCTCCTCCGCGTCGCGCAGGACCTTGGTGTCGGTGCCGGCCCAGTAGCGCTCGAAGCGCTCGCGGTCTGCGGGCGGGAGGATCGCGAGGTTGAAGTCGTAGAGCAGGGTGCGGTTCGCGGCGAGGTCGGAGACGCGGCGGACGTCGGCGGCGCTGACGCTGCGGGCCGCGAAGGCGGAGGCCACGAGGGCGTCCTCGCGGGAGAGCGCCTCACGGGCCCGGGTGATGCCGACGAGGGCGCGGCCCTGCTTGTCCATCTCGACGTCCTCCAGCGCGTGGAGGTTCATCAGGAACTCGTAGCAGGGGTCGACGAGGCGGTTGTAGAACTCCAGGGCCTGGCCGGTGTCGAGGGTGTTCTGGTCGACGGAGCGGCGGATGCTCTCGATGCCGTGGAACGCGGCGAGGATCGAGCGGAGGCGCTGGCCGTTCTGGGCGCTCAGTTCGTCGGTGACCTCCGGGTCGCGGGCGCTCGCCCGGATCTCGGCGACCACGTCGTCGGTGGCGGCGCGGCGCTTGGCGAGCTCGGCCGTGGCGGTGGAGGCGCGGGGGTCGCCGATCACGACGAGGGTCTGGCGGCGCTCCTTCTGGACGGCGCGGGCGACGTCCTCGATGGGGTAGCCGACCTTGTCGATGACGTACGCGACGTCGAGCAACTGGACGGCCTGGCGGCCGGTGATAACCGTCGCGAAGCCCCAGAGCGCGGTCAGGGAGACGAGCGGCACAAGGAGCAACGCCACGATCTTCCGGCGGATGGATTTCCCGCGAAAGCGCATGGCCTCCCCAGCCTCCCCCAGCTCAACCCCGTTACGGGGAGTCGGTGTTCCGTCATTTAAACGGCGTGAGCCTACTACTGCCGAGCAACAGCTTCGAAGGCCTGTCCGGACGTTTTCGGCCTGACCTCTGGATGAAGATCACGAGTTGTCCGATACTTCCGGTCAAGAGTGGTGCGATATGCGGCAGATGACACCTGGTGGGGCGTGAGTCCCCGCAACCGGATGGATGGCTGGAATTGTTCGTTCCGCAATCACCGGGGTCGTGGGGTGTCCGCGATGCGGGAATCTCTCGATCGTGCCGTACGTCTTCTGTTCGAGCGGACGCGTGGGGGTAGACGTGGTGGAGCAGGCAGGGCGGACCGCGCGGTGGGGAGTGAGCGGACCATGAGCAGGTACGAGGACGGGGCCGTGGGCGGCGGCAGGGAGGGCGGCGGCAGGGAGGTGCCGGCGCGCGGACTGTGGGTGGAGGAGCCGGCCCGCAAGCCCCGGATGCCGGATCCGGTGCGGACGTCGGCGGTGCGGGCCGTGCTGATCGTGGCCGTGACGCTGACCCAGGCGACGGTCACGTTCCTCCTCACGCTGACGGGCTCCTGGCTGGCCTTCCCGCTGGCGCTGTGCGCGATCGCGGGGACCATCGTGGCCACGTGGGGCGTACTGGACGTGTGGATCACCCGGCAGATGTGGAACCAGCGGTACGGGGTCCTGTCGGAGCCGAGCAGCACGGCGCGGCGCCGCCGCCGGGAGGCCCGCAGGGCCGAGCGGGCAGCCGCGCGCGAGCCGGGCCCGGGTCGCGTGACCCGGGAGGACGGCCCCCTGACGGCGTTCAGCCGCCGCTAAGCCGCTGGGGTGTCCGGCGGCTCGGGCAGGCACCCGTCCCGGGAGCCCCGGCCCCCGCCGGACGGAGTCCGTCGGCGGGAGGCCCGGGGCTCAGCTGCGGCGGAACATGCGCGTGGCCGTGATCTCGCCGTGGATGGCCTCTCCGTCCGGCGACTGCTGCGGCAGGCCCGGCCGGAGGTGTTCCTCGACGCTGATGTACTTCAGGCCCGCCCGGAGGTCGGCGTCGTTGCGCAGTCGGATGACCAGCGGGAACTCGGCGAGGGCCGTGGTGTCGAACAGGCCGGTGGTGTACAGCAGCTGGACGCCGAGCGCGTCCGAGACGGCCCGCTGGAGCTCCAGCAGGTACGTGGCGTTCGCGCGCCCGATCGGGTTGTCGAGGAACAGCGTGCCCGCGTGGCGGTGCTTGTCCCGGCCGCGGTCGTTGCTGCGCAGCGCGGCCATCGTGCAGTACAGCGCGATCGCCGCGGTCAGGAGCTGGCCGCCGGAGAACACGTCGCCCATCTGGCCGACCGGGACCCGCTCGGCGCGCAGCACCGCGTCCGGCTTGAGGATCTCGACGGAGATCCCCTTGGGCTCCAGGGCCGCCTGCACGCCCCGCAGGAGCAGCGACATGCCGTCGCGGCGGCCCTCGCCGAAGGAGGCGGTGCTGTTCTTCTTCACGGCCGCGCGGGTGGCCTCGTCGATGACCTCGCCGAGCCGTTCGGTGAGGGTGGCCTGGTCGGGCTCCTCGAAGCGGATGCGCAGGAACTCCTGGCCCGACCACTCCCCCAGTCCCTCGGGGAGCTGGGAGAGCCGCTGGGCGGAGCGGAGGGTGGCCAGGGCCGACTCGACCAGGCCGCGCAGCCGGTCGACGATGCTGTCGCGGTTGCGCTCCAGCTGGGCGAGCTCGTCGGTGAGGACGCGCAGCCGGGGCGCGAACGCGGTGGCCCAGGAGGCCGCGTGTTCGGGCAGGGCGGAGGCGGGCAGTTCGCGGATCTGCTGGCGCGCGGGGGTGCGCACCTGTTCGTAGCGGGTGGCGTTGGCGTGGCGGACCAGGATGTCGCTCGCCTCCCGGACGGCGGACTCGGCCGCCGAGAGGTCGGCCGCGCAGCCGCGCAGGGAGCGGCGGGCCTCGGTCGCCGACTGGCGGGCCTCCTCCAGGGTGCCCCGGTGGGGGGCGGGTTCCGCGTCGTCGTCCGGGTGGGTGTGATCGCGCAGGAGGTCGCGCAGCAGGGCGGCCGTCTCGTCGAAGCCCCCGGCGCCGTCCTCGGCGGCGCGCTGGGAGCGCAGCAGGTCCGCGTGGGCGGAACGGGCTCCTTCCACGGCGCCGGTGTGGGCGGCGAGCTGGGCGGTGGCCGTGCGCAGCAGGGCCTGGGCCTGCTCGACGTCCACGGGGATCAGGTCCTCGGGCAGTTCGGTGTGGGCCTCCCCCTCGGCCGGGGCGTGCCGCTCGGCCTCGCCGCGCAGCCGGCCGAGCTGCTCGCTCGCGGTGGACGCGCGCGTCTCCAGCATCTGTACGAGGGATTCGGCGCGGGCGGCGGCGGCCTGGCGGGAGGGGCCGTCGGCGCCGTCGGTGCCTTCGAGGAGCTGGGCGGCGCGGGTGCGGACCTTGTTGGTGAGGCGGTCGAGTTCGGCGAGGGCGGCGCTCTCGTCGCTCTCGGCGCGGGCCTGCTCGGCGCGCAGGTCGGCGCCGACGCCGACCTTCTCGTAGAGCTGGGAGGCGGCCCGGTAGGCCTCGCGGAGGTCGGGCAGCGGCGCCTTGGGCGTGCCGTCGTCCTGAGGGAGGGGGTCCGGGGCGCCGGCGATCTCGGCGCGTTCGGCCCGCAGTGCGCGGGCGGTGCGGCGGGCGTCGTCGGCGGCGCGCTGGGTGGCCCGGCGGTCCTCGTCGGCGGCGCGGGCGCGGTCGAGGCAGGCTTCGGCGCGTGCCTCGGACTCGGCGGCCTCGTCGGTGAGTTCGCGGACCTTGGCCTGCCAGCCGACGCGTTCGCGCAGCCGGTACGCGAGTCCGGCCAGGGCGTCGGCGACGCGGCGGGCGCGCTGGGCGGTGTCCTGGCGCTCGTCCCGTACGCGGGTGGCGTCTGCGGCGGCCTCGTCGGCCTCGGCGCGTACGGTACGGGCCTCCGCGAGCTCGGCGTCGGCCTCCTCGGCGAACGCCCGGGCGGCCTCCGCCTGTCGGGCGAGTTCGGTGAGGCGGCCGGGCGGGCAGCCGGTGCGCCAGGAGTTCAGTCGGGCGGCGAGCTCGCGGTCCCCGGAGAGGCGGGCGGCGAGCTCGCGGATCTCGGTGTCGCGGGCGGTGGCACGGGTGCGCAGCGCCCGGCGCTCCTCGTCGGCGGCGTGTTCGTCGTGCATGGCCGGGTTCGGCGGGACGAGGAAGACGGCCGTGTCGGTGTCGCCGGCCGGGGGCACGGGGGCCAGCAGGGCGGCGGCCGTGCCGACGGCGACGGTGGAGCGGGGCAGCAGGGCCGCCTGGGACAGGACCTCGCGGGCGCGGCTGTGCGTGTCGGGGTCGGTGATGACGACGCCGTCGACGAGCTCGGGGCGGGCGGCGAGGACGGCGGCGTGGTCGGTGGGGTCCACGGACTGGGCGAGGTAGCGCCAGCCGGGGAGGGCGGGGATGCCGTGTTCGCCGAGGTATTCGACGGTGGCGAGGACGTCGGGGCCGGGGGGCAGCAGCCCGCCGTCGCCGAGGGCGCCGAGGATGCGGGAGTCGTCGGCGGCGGCGGTGCGCAGGTCGAACAGCTGGCGTTCGGCGGCGGCGACGGCTCCGGTCAGCAGTTCGCGCAGGTCGTCGGCGTTGCGGTCGAGGTCCTCGGCGGTGAGGCCGTCGGCCGCCGCCGTACGGGAGGGGGCGTCCGTGGTCCCGGGGTGCTCCCGGGCGTCGCGCGGGCCGGGCACCGCCGGGTCGCCGGCCGACGGGTCCGCGCCCGGGGGGAGGCCCAGGAGGTCGGCCAGGCGGGGGGCTTCGGCGAGGGCGGCGGCCGCGCGGTGCTCCGCGGCGTAGGCGCTTTCGGCGGCGTCGGCCGCGTCGGCGGCCCGGGCAGCGGTCAGTTCGGCGCGGGACTCGACGGCGGCGGCGTCGCGGGCGGCCTCGGAGGCGCTACGGGCGGCCTCGCGGGCCTCGTCCCAGGCGGCCACGGCGGACTTCTCGGCGTCCGTGGCGGCGAGGGCGGCGCGGGCCGGGTCGGCGTCGGGGGCGGTGTCGTCGAGCCAGCCGGCGCGTACGGCCTCGGCGGTCTCCTCCTGGACCTCGCCGAGGCGGGCCCGCAGGTGCTCGGCCTCGCTGCGGGCGCGCTGGGCGGCGGTGGCGGCGGCGGTGGCGTCGCGGTGGGCGGCCTCGCCGATGGCCTGGAGCTCGGCGGAGCGCTCCTCCTCCTCGTTGGCGAGGCTCTCGCCGTGCTCGGCGGCCGTGTGCAGGGCTCGTACGAGTTCACCGGCGGCGGTGGCCCGGGCGGCGAGCGCGGGGGCCGCGTCCCGCTCGGCCTCCAGGATCGCCGACGCGACGCGCGCGGAGCGGTCGGCGGCCGCGCGGTGGCGCAGGACGTTCTCGGCGGCCTGCCAGGCGGCGTGCAGGGTGCGGGCCTCGATGAGTTCGCGGCGCTGGGCGGCGGCGGCCTTGTCGGCGACGGTCAGCGCCAGCGAGGCGTGCCGGTAGGCGAGTTCCGCGGAGACGGCGGCGCTGCGGGCGCGGGCCGATTCGGCGGCGGTGACCTCGTGGGCGGCGCCGGCGACCCGCTGGGCGAGGTCGGCGGCGCGGCCGCGCTCCTCGGCGGCGCGGGCGGACAGCCGCCGGGCGAGGGTGCGCGTACGGCGTTCGGCGCCGGCGTGGACGTCGCGCAGCCGGGAGCGGGTCTCGGCGGCCTCGACGATGCGGGTGAGCAGGTCCACGGAGCCCGCGGTGAAGTCGCGTTCGGCCATGAGCTCGGCGCGGCGTCCCAGCTTGTTGCCGAAACCGTGGACGAGGTCGGCGAGGCCGTCCGTGTCGCGGGTGTCGGTGACGGCGCGCAGCAGCAGGTCGGTGAAGTCGGAGTCCTTCTTGACCGCGAAGAGGCCGGCGGCCTCGCCCTCGTCGGCGTTCATCTCGCGCTGGTAGCGGAAGAGTTCGGGGTCGAGGCCGAGGTCGGTGAGGTGCTCGTTCCAGCGGTCGTGGATCTCCTCGAAGCAGACTTCGAGGTGCGGGTAGGCCTTGCCGGCCTCGGTGAGGGCGTCGCGGAAGCCCTTCATGGTGCGCCGGCGGCCCTGTGCTCCGGAGACGCCTTCGACGGGCGGGCGCACGGAGGTGGCCTCGGCGACCGGGAGGTTGTCGAGGCTGAGGCCGGGGCCGGGGCGGAAGGAGTACCAGGCCTCGGCGAACTTGCGGGGGTCGTTGGAGACCTGGCGCCCGCGCCACTCGCTGACCTTGCCGACGACCACGCACTCGCCGGTCAGGGTGTGCTGCCACTCCAGGGCCACGTGCCCGCAGTCGTCGGCGAGGAGGAACTTGCGCAGGACGCCGGAGCTGGCGCCGCCGAGGGTGTTGCGGTGGCCGGGCAGCATCACCGAGAAGATCAGCTTCAGGAGGACGGACTTGCCGCCGCCGTTCTCCAGGAAGAGCACGCCGGCGGGCGCGGGGCGGCGCGGCGGGCCGGTGGGCTCCTCCTCGAAGAACTCCGCCTGGGCGGGTGCCGGGTGGGGCACCGGCTCGCCGACTCCGCGCAGGTCGAGCACGGTGTCGGCGTAGCGCGCGCCGGCGGGCCCGATGGAGTAGAGGCGGATCCGGGACAGCTCGTACATGGCGGCGGACTCTCGTGGTCTCTCGTGGGTCGTACGGAGGGCGGGGGGGTGCTCGGGCGGCTGCGCGGCTCAGGCGTGGAAGGGGAGTCCCGCGTCGGCGGCGAGTTCCAGGTCGTCGCCCTCGGGCGGCGGCAGGAGGGTGGCGGAGCCGTCGCTGACGGGGACCACGCCCAGTTCCAGGAGCTCGGCCATGGCCGCGCTGCCCGCCATGTCGCGGACCTGGAGCTGGTAGCGGGGGGTGGTGCGGTAGGTGCCTCCGGCCTCGTCGCCGGTGCGCTGGAGGAAGCCGGATTCGGTGAGGAAGGCGGCGGCCTTGCCGACGATGCCGGTGGTGGAGCCGGCGAGGCGGCGGGCGTCCTTGGTGGCGCCGGTGGAGCTGCGGCGGGCGTAGACGCGCCAGGCGGCCTCCAGGCCGGGGGCGTCGGTGGCCGGGTCGGTGTTCTCGCCGAGTTCCCCGGCGCGCTCCTCCAGACGGCGGCAGGTCTGCCGGACGAAGGCGTCGACGCCGTTGACGGTGACGCGGCCGATGTAGCCGTCGTCGGCGAGGTCCTCGGGGCGGGGGAAGGCGAGGGCGGCGACGGCGAGGTGGGCGAGCCCGTGCAGGAACCGGTCGGCGGAGTCGGCGGCGGTGCGGCGCGCGTAGTCGCCCATGCGGACGGCGAAGACGGAGTCCTCGTCGGCGGCGACGGCCATGCCGGCCCGCGGGGACACCTCCAGGACCACCAGGCCGAGGCCGGTGGCGACGGCGTCGGCCAGGCGCCCGAAGCCGGGGTCCTCGCGGTAGCGGCGGAGCAGTTCGGCGTACTCGGCGTCACGGGCGGGCAGCAGCTTGGGCTGCAGCCCGAAGGAGACGAGCCGGGCGGCGTCGGCCGCGTCGGCGGGGGTGACGCCGTGCGCGTGGGCGGGCGCGACGGGAGCCGACGGCGCGTCGGGCTCGCTCCACGCGGGGTGCTCGGCGTGGTGGTCGCTCACTGGTACGTCTCCTCGGCGGTGCGGTGGGCGGCGGAGCCGCCAGGGGCGGTACGGGTGCGGTGGGCGGCGAAGCCGGGGCGGGTGCCGGGGGCGGCGGGTGCGGCGGTGGGGGTGCCGGGTCCGGGCACGCGCCGGGGCGCCTCCTCGCGTGCCGAACGTGACGGGCCGTCGGAAGGGGGGGCGGAACGGTGGTCGGCACCTTGCGGGGAGCGCCCCGGCACGCACCCGGACCCGGCCGGCGGCCATGCCGGGGGTGTCACGCCGCCTCCGCGCGGTCGGCGGCCATGCCGGCGGCGTCGAGGAGGGCGGTGCCGACGATCAGGTCGGCGCCGCCGAACTCGGCGTCCTCCAGCTCCGTGCCGTCGTCCACCGCGAAGAGCATCCGCTCCTCGCCCTGGCGGTAGGCGGTGCCGACGGCCGGGCTCGCCGCGTGGACGGCCAGCAGGGCCACCAGGTACGGCAGGTCGGGGTCGCTGCGGCGGGCTTCGGCGAGCAGTCCGGACAGACGCCGGGGCGCGTCGTGCGGGAGGTCGAGGAGCCGCATCGCGGCGGCGAGCTGCTCCTCGCTGAAGCGGCTGTCGTCCGGGGTGGCGATGAGGTCGGGCTCGGGCATCTCCACGCCGAGGTGCTCGCGCTCCACGGGCGGGGTGAGCAGGATCTCGACCAGGTCCCCGACCCGGACGGAGACCGGGGTGCGCAGGCCCGCGCCGGACGCGAAGAAGGCGTCGGTGACCCGTCGGGCCTGCTCCAGCGGAAGGGGCAGCAGCGGGGCCACGAGCTGGCCGTACAGGTCGATGCCGGAGCGCGGCGCGGGCGCGGCGAACGCCTGGCGGTCCTGTTCGGCACGGAACAGCGGGCCGGCGTCCAGCAACCGCGACTGGAGCTGGGTGTGGCGGCGGATGCAGTCCTTGACGATGTCGACGAGCTCGGCGGCGCGGCGCTTGTTCTCCGGCTCCTCGGCCTCGTCGCGCGCCTTGCGGATGTTCGTGAGGATGGCGTTCTCGTGCCGGTACCGGTCGGCGACGTGGTCGAGGGCTTCCGCGATCATGTCGGGTACGGCCTGGAGCCAGTCCACGGCCCGGACGTTGCGCCGGGTGGCGTCCAGGGTCCGGCGCAGGGTCTCGGCGTACTGGACGGTCCGGTAGCGGGCCTGCTCGGCGGCGAGCTGGGCGTCCGCCAGCCGGCCGCGGCTGATCAGCACCTCCAGCTTGACCTCGGCGGCGATCTGGGCGCTGGTCACGTCCGTGTCGAGGGCGCCGACCAGGACGTTGACGGCCTCGTCGGTGGTGCGCAGGTAGACCGCGCCGCCGTGGCCGAGGACCTCTTCGATCAGCTTGAAGTCGTAGTCGCGGCGGACGTAGACGCCGTCGGGGCCGAAGGTGCCGTAGATCGCGCGGAAGCCGCGGTCCACGCTGCCGACGTTGATCAGGTTCTCCAGCACCCAGCGGACGACCCGCTCGTGCTCGGCCGCCGGGCGGGCGGGGGCCTGGGCGGCGACGCGCGGGAGCAGCCTGGTCACTATCTGCTCGTGGTCGGCTCCGGTGTCGAAGTCCATGTTCAGCGTGACCAGGTCGATCGCGGCGAGCGCGACCTCCGCCATCGCGTAGACCCCGTACTCGCCGGCCAGATTGGCCTTGCGTACGTCGAGGTCGTGCAGCGGGGCGGTGCAGGCGAGGGCGCGCAGCCGACGGGCCAGGCCCTCGTCGGCGGCAGGGCCCGGCGCCGGGGACGGAAGGGTCTTCGCCGGGGCGGGGAGAGTCACGCGCAAAGACTAGGCGCTGACCCTGACAACAACCCAAACGGCATGGTTCGGCCGGATCGTCCCCGCCGACCCGAACGGCGGCCGGAGCCGTGGACGGACCGCGGACGAACCCTGGTCGGTACGCGGCCGGCACGCGGCCGGGGCGGGTCTTCCCCCGGCGTTCTACGCTCAGCGCATGGCTTCCATGATCACACCTCCGGCGGCGATCGACCTCAACGCCGATCTCGGCGAGGGCTTCGGCCGCTGGACGCTGACCGACGACGAGGCGCTGCTGTCGGTCGTCACCAGTGCCAACGTGGCCTGCGGCTTCCACGCCGGGGATCCGTCCATCATGCGCCGGGTCTGCGAGCTGGCCGCTGAGCGCGGCGTACGGATCGGCGCCCAGGTCTCCTACCGCGATCTGGCCGGCTTCGGCCGGCGCTCCATGGACGTGCCGGCCGGTGAACTCGCGGACGAGGTGGCGTACCAGATCGGGGCCCTGGAGGTGTTCGCCCGCGCGGCCGGCTCCACGGTGTCGTACGTGAAACCGCACGGTGCGCTCTACAACCGCACCGTCCACGACGCGGACCAGGCCGCCGCGGTCGTCGCCGGCGTCCGCCTGGCGGCCGGAACCGGCCCGGGGGCCGGGCACGGAGGCCCGGCGGCGGGACTGCCGGTGCTCGGACTGCCCGGGTCGCTGCTGCTCGCGGCCGCCGCCGACGCCGGGCTGACCGCGGTGCCGGAGGCCTTCGCCGACCGCGCGTACACGGCGGCCGGAACGCTGGTGCCGCGCACCGAGCCGGGCGCCGTGCTGCACGACCCCGACGCCGTCGTGGCGCGGGCGGTGCGGATGGCCGCCGAGGGCGTGGTGGCGGCCGCCGACGGCTCCGCGGTCCCCGTCGCCGCGCGCTCGCTGTGCCTGCACGGGGACACGCCGGGGGCGGCCGGACTCGCCCGCCGGGTCCGCGACGCGCTGGCCGCGGCCGGGGTCGCGGTGGAGGCCTTCGCATGAGGACCTTGGTGGTCGGCACCGGGGCGCTGCTGGTGGAGGTGGATTCGGCCGCCGAGATGGCCGCGCTCCACGCGGAGCTGCTGCGGCGGCGGGACGCGGGCGAACTGGGCGCCGTACGGGACGTCGTGCCCGCGGCGCGGACGGTGCTGCTGGACGGCGTACGGGACCCGGCCGCGCTCGGGGCGCGCATCGAGCGCTGGGACGTGCCCCCGCTCGCGGAGGCCGGGGGGCCGCTGGTGACCGTCCCCGTGCGCTACGACGGGCCGGACCTGGCGGAGGTGGCCCGGCTGTGGGGCGTGGCCCCCGGGGACGTGCCGGGCATCGTGGGGGGCATCGGGTTCCGGGTGGCGTTCTGCGGGTTCGCGCCCGGCTTCGGCTACCTGACGGGACTCCCGGAGCGGCTGCGCCTGCCCCGCCGGGCCACGCCCCGTACGGCCGTCCCGGCGGGCTCGCTGGCGCTGGCGGGCGAGTACGCGGGGGTCTACCCTCGGTCCTCCCCCGGCGGCTGGCAGCTGGTGGGGACCACGGACGCGGTGCTGTGGGACCCGGAGCGGGAGCCGGCGGCGCTGTTCGCGCCCGGGGTGCGGGTCCGGTTCGAGGAGGCCGGCCGTGGCTGAGCTGGTGGTGGTGCGGCCGGGGGCCCTGACCACGGTGCAGGACGGCGGCCGCCCGGGCCACGCCCACCTGGGGGTCCCCCGTTCGGGGGCCCTGGACACGGCGGCGTACGCGTCGGCCAACCGGCTGGTCGGCAATCCGCCGGGCGCGGCCGTACTGGAGACCACCCTCGACGGGGTCGGGCTGCGGGCCCTGGCGCCGGTGACGGTGGCCGTCACGGGCGCGCCCTGTCCGGTACGGGTCTCCGGGCGCCCGGTGGCCTGGGGCGCGCCGGTCCGGGTGCCCGCCGGGGCGGAGCTGGAGGTCGGCCGGGCGGAGTCGGGGCTGCGCGGCTACGTGGCGGTGCGGGGCGGCCTGGCCGTGCCGCCGGTGCTCGGCAGCCGCTCGGCGGACCTGCTGTCGGGCCTGGGGCCGCCGGTCCTGTCGGCCGGGGCGCTGCTGCCGGTGGGCCCGGCCCGTCCGGCCCCGGCCGCGGGGGCGGAGGTCTGCCCGCTGCCCGGGGCGCCCGCCGAACTGGTGCTCCCGCTGCGGCCGGGGCCCCGGGCGGACTGGTTCACCGGCGCGTCCCTCGCCGGGCTGTGGCGTACGCGCTACCGGGTGTCGGCGGTGTCCAACCGCATCGGCCTGCGCACGGAGGCGGGCCCGCCGCTGGTCCGCGCCCGGCCCGGGGAGCTCCCGAGCGAGGGCATGGTGCTGGGCGCGGTCCAGGTTCCGCCGGACGGCCTGCCGGTGGTGTTCCTGGCGGACCACCCGGTGACGGGCGGCTACCCGGTGGTGGGCGTGGTCCCGCCGGGCCCGGCCCTCGACGCGGCGGCCCAGGCCCGGCCGGGGGTACCGGTGCGGTTCGTCCGGTCCCGATGAAACGTTCGAGGGGGCGTCGGTCACGTACGGGGTGAGGGGGCCGACCGGGTCCCCCGCGCAGCGGAGGAACCGGGTGCGCAGCCCAGGACACGAGACCGGACCGGACCGCCTGATCTCACCACGCCCGAGGGGTTCGGGGTGTTCCACGAGGAACACATCGCCGTACGGGGATGAGCCGCCCGCCGCCTGGCCGGCCCGCACCGGGCGGCGGACCGGACGGCCGACGTCCTCCCGGCCGCGATGGGCCCCGCCGGCGCGGTCGGGGGCGGCCGGAGGAGACAGGGGGTCAGCGCGGCCGGCCGGCGTGTGCGACGAGGCGGGCCACGATCAGGTGGTGGAAGGGCTCGATGGCCCGGAAGTACAGGCGGCCGGCGGGGCGGTTGAAGCGGACCGCCGTCGTGAGCACGCCCTCGGTGCCCGTCGGACCGGACGTGGGCCGCACGGCGAAGGACGCGCGGAAGTCCAGGTGCTCGTCGTCGTCCCCGCAGAGGACCTCGTCGTCGGCCACCGTCAGGACGCGCATCGGCCCGACCCTCAGGCCGGGTTCGAGGCGGACTTCCCGGTGCGGGCGGCCGCGTTCTTGTACGTGGAGCCCGAAGGGCGCGGCCAGGCGGTCGCGCAGGGCCGTCAACCGGCCGATCCAGCGCGGGCGTCCCGCGAGGACGAGCCGGGCGAAGTCCACCGCCGAGGTGCCGGGCGGCAGGTCCACCGCCACCGCGTCCACGTGGTCGACGGAGCCCAGAGCGGTGCGGGCCGCGTCCAGTACGGGTGGCGCGTGTCTGCGTACCTGACGGCCCATGTGTGACCCTTCGTCGGTGTGCGTCCGGGGCCCGCCCCCGCAGGGCCCCTGCCCGGAAGGTCCCGGGCTGCTACACGGCGGACTCCGGCGTGATCCGGCTCCGCACGGCGGACTGTACGTCCTCTTCCTCGGCGGGGTCGGCCGCCAGCCGGCGCAGCCGCGGGGCCACGCGCGCGTCGGCCGTTTCGGCGTGGTGGGCGGCCACCTCGCGGGTGGTCTCCTCGCAGTCCCAGAGGCACTCGACCGCGAAGCCCGCCGCGAAGCAGGGGTCGGTACTGGCGAGGGCGCGCGCGGTGCGGCCCCTCAGGTGGGACGAGGACGTCTCGCGGTAGATGTGGCGCAGCACCGGGGCGGCGCAGCCGATGGCGAGCCGGCCCGCCCCGTCGACCAGGGCGAACAGCCGCCGGTTGTCCGGGCCCGCGCCGCGGACCGTGGAGCGCAGGGCGCCCAGGACCAGGCCGGCGTCCTCGGGGCCGCCGCGGGTGGCGAGGGTGGCTCCGGCGGCCGCGCCGAGGGCGTCGGGCCGGTGGATCCAGCGCCGGGCCCGCTCGACGGCGGCGGGACCGCACATGCGCTCGTAGGCGGCCACGGCCGGCTCGTCGGCGGCGGCCTCGATGAGGTCCAGTACGGCCGGGTTGTCCGGCTCGGCCAGCACCAGGTGGTGCAGGGCGGTGGCCCGGGCGGCCTCGCCGGAGGCTCCGGCGGCGGCCGCGAGGACGGCGGGCCGGTCCTCGGGCTGCGCCACGGCGGCGAGGCAGCGGGCGGCGGGGACGTGCAGCGGGGTGCCGCGGCGCAGCCCGTCGGCGGCCCAGTCGAACACGGCCTGGACGCCCCAGCCGGGGCGGGGCCCGTTCGGGGTCAGCTGGCGCTGCCAGCGGTCGAAGGAGCCCTGCTGCCGGGCGGCGCGCAGGCGCTCCCCGTACAGCGGTGACTCCTCCCACAGGCTCCAGGGCCGGGGCTCGTACGCGTCGCGGACGGCGGCGGCCAGCCGCGCCTCGCCCTCCGCCGTGGCGGGGAAGCGGGCGAGCACGGGCGCGGCGAGGCCGCGCAGTCCCTCGTCGTCGTCGCGCAGGGCGAGCTCGTCGAGGGCCCAGGCCCAGTTCGTTCCGCAGGCGGCGTACCGGCGCAGCAGCATGAGCGCGTCGTCACGTCCGTACGAGGCCAGGTGGCCGAGCACGGACAGGGCGAGGCCCGTCCGGTGGTCCTCCTCGTCGACGAGGTCGTCGGCGCTGAAGAGGTGCGCCTCGACGGCGCCGAGCGGGCCGTCGAGGTCCAGGTACAGGCGGGCGTAGTACAGGGAGCGGTTCTCGACCTGCCAGTCCTGGCGCGGATCGCGGAGCACGCACTCGTTGAGGGCGTCCAGGGCCTCCGGCCTGGGCGCCGCGAGGGCGTGCAGGGTGCCGTCGCCGCGGCCCCGCTGGAGGAGCCCGAGCAGGGTACCGCTCGGCGCTATGACTGGTTCGAACATGGGAATGGCCTCAAATCAAGCTGGGGACGCAACCGGGAATCAAAATTCACAGGGCCGCGTAACAGCATGTGAGGACGTCCGCCGTCATGTTCCGCTCGATGTAGACCATTGCCTTCTCACTCTCGTCGGTGCTCCGGGAGCAGGGCGGCCGGGCCGGGCCCGGACACCCGACGTGTCCTGCCCGCTCCTGCCCGTCCGCCGTGTTCGCGAATCGAATCCGTCGCCATGATGACCCAGGCGGTTTGTGCACCGCGACCACATTTACGGCGGCCGTGACCAACCTGTGAGGTCCGCGACCGGTCGGGCCGGACCAGGGCGGGGCGAAAAACGGACTACTTGGCTCCGAAGAGTTCCAGCAGGTCGGCCTTGGCGAACATGCGCGCCGTGTCGACGGCGGACGGGGTTCCGGCGTTCGGGTCGGCACCGCCGGCGAGCAGCGCGCGGATGACGGCCTCCTCGCCCTTGAAGACGGCGCCGGCGAGCGGGGTCTGGCCCCGGTCGTTGGCGCGGTCCGCGTCGCCGCCGCGCGCGAGCAGGGCCGTGACGGCCTCGGCGTGGCCGTGGTAGGCGGCGAGCATGAGGAGGGTGTCGCCGCGGTCGTTGGTGAGGTTGGCCGGAACTCCGGCGTCGAGGTACGCGGCGAGCGTCTCGGTCTCCCCCTGGCGGGCGAGGTCGAAGATCTTGGTGGCCAGCTCGATGACGTCCTCGTCGGGGACGTCCTGGGAGCCGGAGCCGCCTTCGGTGTGCTCGCTCATCGCGCGTACCGCCTTTCGCTCGCTGCGTGGGTCGCCCGTCCGGGAACCGGGCCGCGGGCCGGGCGGGCAGGGGGGGTGCACGGCACTGCGTCCGTACGGGTGAAACGTCAGGGTAGCGCCCGGACCTGCACATGGAGGGCACGGGCCGAGGCAAAGATCACTCTTGCCCCCCTGTGTGCCGGACGCGCCAGCCGGGGTGGGCCGGTCAAGTGAAAAAGGGCTCTATTCACCCATATGCACCTTTTGTCGCATTGATACTTCCTGTGAGCCTGGAAGAACTGATGGTGACTGTCCCCACCCACCAGGAGAAACCTCATGGTCCTGTCGATCTCAGGTGTCGTCCTACTCGGCATCATCGCCTTCCTGTTCTTCAAGAAGGACGGGATGAAGCTGTCGCACGCGTTCGTCTGTGCGCTCTTCGGCTTCTTCCTCGCCGGCTCCGCCATCGCGCCGAGCATCACGGCGAGCACGGCGAGCCTCGCCAGTCTGCTCGGCGGGATCAAGCTCTAGGCCGGCCACCACGGCACAGGAACACCAGCCACACCCGAATCACCCGTCAGCACCACATCTCCAGGAGACGCCCGTGGCCCGGCGCCCACTTCCCCGCATCCTCAGCAGCGGCACGACGTCGCTGGCACGGGGCCGCGACCTCGCTCGCACGGCCGCCGACAGCGCCACGGACGTCCTCCATCCGCTCCTCACCATCGGGCGCGGCCTGCGCATCCTGGCTTCCGCCGGGCGGCGCACATGGTCGCAGACCCCCAAGGACAAGCGTGGTCCCGCGCTGTTCCTGGCGGCCGCCTGCGTCCTCGTGGTCGCGCTCGTCCCCTACGGTCCCCTCCTCGCCCTGATCACCCTCATGGCGGCGGCGGCCTGGAAGGGACGCGACCGCACCCCGGTGAAGACCGGACCCGGCGATGCCGAGGCCGAACGGCTCGGTTCCCTCTACGAAGCCCTCGTGCCGTACTTCTCCGTCCCGGAGGACCCCAGCCCGCTCTTCGCCCACGGCGGCGAGTGGGAGAAGGCCTTCAGCGGTTACGAGTTCGACGAGGCGGGCCGCATCACCCGGCTCCGCATCCGCTACCCGGCCTACTTCACGGACGGCGAGGCCGCCGCACGGGCCCGGATCGAGGCACTGCTGCACGCCAAATCCGGGCGCGGACGCGAATACCTCTTCGACTGGGACGAGGAGGGCAACCAGCTCGACCTGAGCGTGCTGGCGGCGCTGCCCACCGGCATCGCCGCCCAGCCGTTCGTGACCTCCCCCGGCGAGACCGTGCTCGGCTTCACCGACGCGGGCAGCGTGCAGCGCACCCTCCCCGTACGGGACGGGGGCGACGAGCCCCGCGACGTCCCGCCCGTGGTGTGGCGCACCGGGCCCCGCTCCACCGAGCCCCACCTGCTCGCCGTCGGCCAGCCCGGCGCGGGCACCTCCAGCCTGCTGCGCTCGATCGCCCTCCAGGCCCTGCGGCACGGCGGCGACGTACTGATCGTGGAGGGCGGCGGCAGCGGCGAGTACTCCTGCCTGTCCGGGCGGGCCGGCGTCCTCGCCGTCGAGTGCGGGCCGACCGGGGCCCTCGCCATTCTGGAGTGGGCCGCGCAGGAGACCGAGCGCCGGCTCATCGCCACCCACCGGGCCCGCGAGGCGGGCCGCCCGGTCCCGGAGGACACCCGGCGCCCGCTGTGGATCCTGCTCGACCGCCCCAGCGTGCTCGCGCACCTGGCCGCCGCCGACGGCCGCCCCGACCCGCTCGCCCCGCTCCAGGTGCCGCTGCGGCACGGCCGCGCCGCGCACATCACGGTGGTGGTCGCCGAGCAGTTCGACCACCTGGAGCTGCTGAACGATGCCGTCTGGCAGCACACCCGGGCCCGCGTCGTCCTCGGACCAGCCGCGATCCAGCAGATCACCGACGTGCTCGGACTCCCGCCGCACACCACGCCGACGGCCCACGTGCCCCCCGGCCGCGGATACGCCCGGCTCGGCACGGGTCCGGTGCACCGGCTCCAGGTTCCGGCCACTCCGGACCCGTACGACGACGCCACCCACCCGGCGCAGCGGCAGGCGGTGCTGGAGCTGCTCCCCGACCGCGGAGCTGCGGGCCCGGGCGGCGAGGTCGGCGGCGGGGACGGAGGGGGTCCCGCCACGATGACGAAGCCGCTCCCGGGGCAGCCCGAGGCCCCGGAGCCGGGGTCCTCGTTCGACGCCTCGGAGATCCCGGAGGTACCCGCCGAGGCCCCTTAGGGGGTGTCCTTCGGATCTGCCGTGCCCGCGCGGGGCAGCCGGGCCGCCCCGCGGCCTACCGCCCATACGCCCGGCTACGCCACGAACGTCCGGCTACGCGACGAACGTCCGCGGCGGTTCCGCACCGCTGCCGCCCGCGCCCGTGCCGACCAGCCGGGCCGCCGCCGCCAGCCGCGCGGCGGCCTCCTCGGCCACCGGGCCGCCCACGGTGAACGGCAGGCGGACGTAGCCCTCGAAGGCGCCGTCCACCCCGAAGCGGGGCCCCGACGGGACCCGTACGCCGACCCGCTCACCCACCTCCGCGAGCCGGGAGCCGGACAGCCCGCCCGCCCGCGCCCACAGGGTCAGCCCGCCCTGCGGGACCGTGAACTCCCAGTCCGGAAGCTCCCGGCGCACGGCGGCGACCAGGGCGTCCCGGTTGTCCCGGGCCTGGTCGCGGCGGATCCCGACGGCTTCCTGCCAGCCCCCGGTCCGCATCAGCCAGTTCACCGCGAGCTGTTCCAGCACCGGGGTGCCCAGGTCGGCATAGGCGCGCGCGGCGACCAGGCTCCGGATCACGTCGGGGGCCGCGCGGACCCAGCCGATCCGCATGCCCGCCCAGAAGGCCTTGCTGGCGGACCCGACGGTCACCACCGTGCTGCCGCCCGGGTCGAACGAGCAGACGGGGCGGGGCATCGCGAGGTCCGGGTCGAGCTGGAGCTCGATCATGGTCTCGTCGGCGATCAGGACGGTGCCGGCCGACCGGGCGGCCTCCACCATCGCGCGGCGCTGGTCGTCCGAGGCCAGCGCCCCGGTCGGGTTGTGGAA
Organism: Streptomyces sp. NPDC058701; assembly: GCF_042715295.1. Classification (NCBI taxonomy): domain Bacteria; kingdom Bacillati; phylum Actinomycetota; class Actinomycetes; order Kitasatosporales; family Streptomycetaceae; genus Streptomyces; species Streptomyces sp. NPDC058701. Next base: position 34,101 of record NZ_JBHXSY010000023.1, read on the forward strand.
GTCGGCGACGACGTAGGCCAGCCGCGGGGCCGAGTCGCGCAGTACCTGGCGCCAGACGTCCATGTCCCATCCGGTGAGCCCGCCGGCCATCGCCACGGGAACGAGGCGGACCCCGGCGGCGCGCATGAGCTGGAGGATGTTGGCGTAGGAGGGGGACTCGACGGCGATCCGCTCCCCGCGCCCCGCGAAGAGGCTGCAGATCGCGTCGATGGCGCCCATCGCCCCGGTGGTGACCATGATCTGCTCGGGCATGGTGGGAATGCCCTGCTCGGTGTACCGGTCGGCGAGCATCCGGCGCAGCGCCGGGAGGCCCGCCGGGTAGTCGCCGTGGGTGTGGGCGTACGGCGGGAGTTCTTCGAGCGCGCCCTGCACGGCCTTGGTCAGCCACGGCTCGGGGGCCGGCAGCGCGGCGCAGCCGAGGTCGATCATCGACCCGAGGGACTCGGGCGGCAGGGGCTCCAGGCCGCGGGCGGGCAGCGGGTTCCCGGCGGGTACGGACGTCCAGCTGCCGGAGCCGCGCCGGGACTCCAGGAACCCCTCCCCGCGCAGGGCCTCGTACGCGGCGGCGACGGTGGTGCGGCTCAGGGAGAGGGCGCCGGCCAGCTCGCGCTCGGCGGGCAGCCGGGCCGCGACCGGGACCCGGCCCTCCAGGACGAGCACCCGGATCCCGTCGGCCAGGGTGCGGTACGCGGGCGGCTTGCGGGTGCCGGGGACGGCGGTCCGCTCCTGCTGGGAGGTGATGAGGCGGGCCAGCTGGGCGGCGCCCACCGCCGAGGTCCATTCGGCCATTGCGTCCGGTCCACCTTCGTCGGATTGGCCTGGGCCATGGCGCCGCGGGCCGGGATTGGATTGCTGCCTGCCGCCCCAGGGTGCCACGCGCCGGTCCACCCGTGCCAGAGCGGGCCGCGCGGCGCCTCCCCGGGGGCCGCCGGGCCGGCGCGGCTGGGGCCCGCCGGCCCGTCCCGTCCCGTCCCACGCCCCCCTTCCCGTCCCGTCCCGCGGCCCGGCCGCTCCCGCCGTGCGGGCGGGAGCGGGCATACTGCCGCCGTGACGCACGTACGCCTTCGGCACCCGTATCTGGACCACCCCGCTCCGATTCCCTTCGCGCACCGGGGAGGGGCCGCCGACGGGCTGGAGAACACCGCCGCCGCCTTCCGCCGGGCCGCCGCCGCCGGCTACCGGTACTTCGAGACCGACGTGCACGCCACGGCCGACGGGAAGCTCGTCGCCTTCCACGACTCCACGCTGGACCGGGTGACCGACCGCCGGGGGCGGATCGCCGAGCTGCCCTGGGGCCGTGTCCGCGAGGCCCGGGTAGCCGGCACCGAGCCGCTGCCGCTGTTCGAGGAGCTGCTGGAGGAGTTCCCGGACGCCCGGTGGAACATCGACGTCAAGGCCGAGTCGGCGCTGATCCCGTTGGTGGACCTGATCGCGCGGGCCGGGCTCTGGGACCGGGTCTGCGTGGGGTCCTTCTCCGAGGGCCGGGTGGCCCGGGCGCAGCGGATCGCCGGTCCCCGGCTGGCCACCTCGTACGGCGTCCGCGGGATCGTCGGCCTGCGCCTGCGCTCGTACGCGATCCCGGCGGCGCTGCGCGTCGGCGCGGTGGCGGCGCAGGTTCCGGAGATCCAGGCGGGCGTCCGCGTCGTCGACCGGCGCTTCGTGCGCACCGCGCACGAGCGGGGGCTCCAGGTGCACGTGTGGACCGTGAACGAACCGCAACGCATGGAGGCGCTCCTGGACCTGGGCGTCGATGGCATCATGACCGACCGGATCGACATCTTGCGCACGGTGCTGGACCGGCGCGGGGCCTGGGCCTGAGCGCCTTCCGGCCGCGCGCGGGGCCCCGGCGGGCCGCAGCGGTACGGGATCAGCGAGGGGGCACCAGATGAGTGCGCGGACGAAGGACACGACGGAGCCCGGGCCGGAGGACGGCGGGGCGGTGTCGGCCGACGCCGCCGCCCGCAAGCGCGAACAGCACGGCTGGTACTTCTACGACTTCGCCTGCTCGGTCTACTCGACGAGCGTGCTCACGGTGTTCCTCGGCCCGTACCTGACGGCGGTCACCAAAGCCGCGGCGGACGCCGAGGGATACGTCCACCCGCTCGGGATCCCGGTCCGGGCCGGGTCCTTCTTCGCGTACTCCGTGTCCCTCTCGGTGATCGTGGCCGTTCTCGTCATGCCCGTGGCGGGGGCGATCGCGGACCGCACCGGCCGCAAGAAGCCGTTGCTGGCGGTCGCGGCGTACACCGGGGCGGCCGCGACCGCGGGCATGTTCTTCCTCGACGGCGACCGCTACCTGCTGGGCGGGCTGCTGCTGATCGTCGCGAACGCCTCGCTGGCCGTGTCGATGGTGCTGTACAACGCGTTCCTGCCGCAGATCGCCACGCCCGACGAACGGGACACCGTCTCCTCCCGCGGGTGGGCCTTCGGGTACACCTCCGGCGCGCTCGTGCTCGTACTGAACCTGGTGCTCTACCAGGGCCACGCGTCCTTCGGCCTCTCCGAGGGCACGGCGGTACGGATCTGCCTGGCCTCGGCGGGAGTGTGGTGGGGGGCCTTCGCGCTCATCCCGCTGCGCCGGCTGCGGGACCGGGCCGTGGTCCGCGAGGCGGGTGCGGGCCCGGCGGTCAGCGGCTGGAAGCAGCTCGTCGCGACCCTGAAGGACATGCGGCGCTATCCGCTGACCCTGTCGTTCCTGCTCGCGTACCTGATCTACAACGACGGGGTGCAGACGGTCATCTCGCAGGCCTCCGTCTACGGCTCCGAGGAGCTGGAGCTGGAGCAGTCGACGCTGATCGTGGCGGTCCTGCTGGTGCAGGTCCTGGCGGTGGCCGGCGCGCTGGGCATGGGCCGGCTGGCCCGCGTCTACGGCGCCAAACGGACGATCATGGGCTCTCTGGTCGCGTGGGCGGTGACCCTGGCGGCCGGTTACTTCCTTCCGGCCCGCACGCCGGTGTGGTTCTTCGCCCTCGCCGCGATGATCGGGCTGGTCCTGGGCGGCAGCCAGGCGCTGTCCCGCTCGCTGTTCTCCCACCTGGTGCCGGCGGGCAAGGAGGCCGAGTACTTCTCCGCGTACGAGGTGAGTGACCGCGGGGTGAGCTGGGTGGGACCGCTGGTGTTCGGCCTCACGTACCAGGTGACGGGCAGCTACCGGGACGCGATCATCTCGTTGGTGGTCTTCTTCGCACTGGGTTTCGTGCTCCTGGCGCGAGTGCCGGTGCGGCGCGCGGTCGAGGCGGCAGGCAATCCTGTACCCGCACGCATCTGAGAACGCCCCGCGGGCGCTGCCGTCCGGATCCACGAACGAATTCCGAACGAATTTAGACGTTGAAGCAAAGGGCCGGTAGTGTACGCCTTTGGCCTGCCAGGCGGACCGTTACTGCGCGCTCGGTAAGAGACGACGTTGGGTGACATCTGCTGCCAGATGTGACAAAACGGGCACTGGTGGGTACAACAAGGGGCGGTACGACGGGCGACGCATCACCCGGAGCGGGAATCTATACCGCCGGCCGGACGTTGACCGGATGACGACGACAGCGACACCTGTCCTGTGGGCGACAAGCCCGGGAGGCACGATTCATGAGTGAGCGAGCTCTCCGCGGTACGCGCCTCGTGGTTACCAGCTACGAGACGGACCGCGGCATCGATCTGGCCCCGCGCCAGGCGGTGGAGTACGCATGCCAGAACGGACATCGATTTGAGATGCCGTTCTCGGTTGAGGCAGACATTCCGCCGGAGTGGGAGTGCAAGGCGTGCGGCGCCATGGCACTCCTGGTGGACGGGGACGGGCCCGAAGAGAAGAAGGGCAAGCCTGCGCGAACGCACTGGGACATGCTCATGGAGCGACGCACCCGCGAGGAGCTGGAGGAAGTGCTTGCCGAAAGGCTTGCGGTCCTCCGTTCCGGCGCCATGAACATTGCCGTGCATCCGCGGGACAGCCGCAAGTCCGCCTGACAGCCGGACGACAGCACGACACAAGCCGAGGGGCCCCGCCACACAGTGTGGCGGGGCCCCTCGGCTTGTCGGCGCGGGTGGACGGCCCGGCCCTCTGGATACCTCCGGATTTCGCCCGGGGCCCGGCGGGAAACCGGAAGTGGCCCGGCGCTCCGCGCGCGGGCCACCCGGTCGTGCGCGTGTCCTACGGGGTGAGCGGCGGGCGGTACGAGGTGTCGGGGCCCTGGTGGCCCGGGCCTCGGGGGTCCGGGGCCGGCCGGTCCTCGCGGACGACCTCGCCCTGGACGATCTTGCCGTCCGGCTGGTGGATGCGGGCCTGCTGGAAGGCGCCGCCGAAGCTGCCCGCCGGTGCTGAGGCCATCTTGCGCTCCAGCGAACGGGCCGCGCGCCGGCCGATCCACGCCCGGACGGGCGGGAGCAGCAGGACTAGGCCCGCAGCGTCGGAGATCAGGCCCGGCATCATCAGCATCAGGCCGGCCAGCATGGTGAGCCCGTTGCCCTGGCCGGGGCGCTGCGCGGTGGGCTGTACGCCCTGCTGAGCCTGCTGGAAGGTGTCCGCCAGGTTCTTGAAGGCACGCCGTCCGGCCCGCTTGATGACCACCGCGCCCAGAACCATTCCGCCCGCGAGCAGCGCGGCGACGGTCAGCCCGCCGGCCGCGCCCGCGACCAGGGTGAGCAGCCAGATCTCCAGGATCAGCCAGGCCGCGATGGCAAGGGGAACGAAGGTACGGGCGGGCGAGCGCCGCCGGGGGGCCGTCGAAGTGGGAACGCCGGTCGTCATACCACCAGTGTGCCTGGGCCGGAGTAAAAGCGGCCTCAGCCGGAGGTACCGGACACCCCCTAGGGGACCCTCGGCGTCTCCGGCGCGGGGGCCGGTCAGGGCCTGGCCGGCGCCGGGGCCGGTCAGGCCCCGCCGGCGCCCGTGCCGGACGTCCCGTCGGCGTCCGGGCCGGAGACCGTGTCCGCCCCGGCACCCGAGCCGGACGGCGTGCCCGAACCGGACGGGGCGTCGGCGGCCGGCGCCGGTCCCGTGGCGGGGCGCCGCGTCGCCGTCGGGACCCCGGCCGTGACCGGGGCCTGCGGCCTGCCCGGCAGGAGCCTGGCCGCCTGGGCCTTGATTCCCCACTGGGTGACCCGCCACAGGGCCTCGACCAGGATGTCCTTGCTCATCTTGCTGTCGCCGAACTCGCGCTCGACGAACGTGATGGGAACCTCCACCACGCGGAAGCCCTTCTGCACGGCCCGGCGCGCCAGGTCGACCTGGAAGCAGTAGCCGGCGGACGCCACCTGGTCCAGGCCCAGCCCCTCCAGGGTCTCCCGGCGGAAGGCCCGGTAACCGCCGGTCACGTCGCGCATCGGGAGGTTCAGCATCAGCCGCGAGTACGTCGAACCGCCGCGCGAGAGGAACTCCCGGCTCTTGGGCCAGTTCACGACCCGCCCGCCCGGCACCCAGCGGGAGCCCAGGACCAGGTCGGCGCCGGCCAGCGCGGTCAGCAGGCGGGGCAGCTCCTCGGGCTGGTGGGAGCCGTCGGCGTCCATCTCGACGATCACCCCGTAGCCCTGCTCCAGGGCCCAGAGGAAGCCCGCCAGGTAGGCGGCGCCCAGCCCCTCCTTGCCCTTGCGGTGCAGCACGTGGACGTGGTCGTCGCCCGCCACCAGTTCGTCGGCGAGCTTGCCGGTGCCGTCCGGGCTGTTGTCGTCCGCGACGAGGATGTGCGCCTCGGGCACGGCCGCGCGCACGCGCCCGACGATCAGCCCGATGTTCTCCGCCTCGTTGTAGGTCGGAATGATCACCAAGGCCGTACCGAGCGGCCCGTGGGTCCGCTGTCCGCCGTCGCTCACTGAGTCCCCTTTTGTGCTGTTGCACGTCCTGTACGTCGTGTCGCAGAGGATGACTTTAGAACAGTGGTCGGGGCCCGCGGTCCTTCGGGCCGGTCAGACTCCCGCTGGCTGCGGGCCGCCGTGACCGTTGTCTACTGGACCGCCGGGCCCCGACCCGGGGCCACCCGCCGCCCGGCGAAACCTTCCCTCGCCCCCGAGGCGCGGGCGCGCTGCGCAGACGGATCCGTCCGGCACGGACGTCCTGTGGTGGACCCGGCCGAACCTATCCGGGTCGGGCCGCCCGTACCGAACCGAGGCCGACCGGATCACCCCTGTGGGCGTACGAATGCCTCCCGCCCGCCGACCACGGTGGCGAGGCACACCGGCAGCGCGGCGCCGGGACTCAGGTCGGGCAGCCCCGGGGTGCCCGAACGCGGGTCGGTGGACCAGCGCGCGACCCGGTCGTCGGGGGCCTGGACGACCAGTTCCGCGGTCTCCCAGACCGCGTAGTCGGCCGGTGCCCCCGGGACGAGGACGCCCGCGTCGTCGCGGCCGAGCGCCCGCCAGCCGCCCCGGGTGTGGGCGGTGAAGGCCGCCCGTACGGAAATCCGGTGCTCGGGCGTCCGGTGGAAGGCGGCCGCGCGGACCGTCCCCCAGGGGTCGAGCGGGGTCACGGGCGCGTCCGAGCCGAACGCCAGCAGGACGCCCGCCTTGAGCATGGCCGCGTACGGGTTGAGGGTGCGGGCCCGGTCGGCCCCCAGCCGATCGGCGTACATGCCGTCCGCGCCGCCCCAGGCCGCGTCGAATGCGGGCTGCACGGAGGCGGTGAGCCCGAGCTCCGCGAAGGCGGCGATGGTGGCCGGGGTCATCATCTCGGCGTGCTCGACCCGGTGCCTGGCGGCCCGTACGCGGGCCAGGCCGACCGTCTCGGCGGCCGCTCGGACGCCCTCGACCACAGCAGTGAGGGCGGCGTCGCCGATGGCGTGGAAACCGGCCTGGAGGCCCGCTTCGGTGCAGGCGGCCACGTGCTCGGCCACGGCGCGCGCGTCCAGGTAGCCGGTGCCGGTGTGGGGGGCGTCGGCGTACGGGGCGTGAAGGCAGGCCGTGTGCGAGCCGAGGGCGCCGTCCACGAAGAGGTCCCCGGCGGCTCCGACGGCCCCGAGCTCCTTCGCCCGGCCGAGATCCCGGTCGGCCCAGTACCCGAAGACCCGGGGCCCGGGTCGCCCGGCGGCCAGGGCCAGCAGCCCGGTGAAGTCCTCGGCGGAGGAGATGTCGGGGCCGCCGCACTCGTGCACGGAGCCGATCCCGAGGGAGGCCGCGCGGTCCAGGGCGGCCCGCTGCGCCTCCGCGCGCTGGGCGGGGGTGACGGCGGCCAGGGCGGCCGCGCGGACGGCGTGGTGGGCGTCCCGGGTCAGCGGCTCGTCCCCGCGGGCGGCGACGCCGGGCACCAGGTCGAGCAGGGCCGTGGTGACCACGGCGGAGTGCACGTCGATGCGGCTGAGGTACAGCGGGCGGCCGCCCGCGGCTTCGTCGAGCTCGGCGCGCCGGGGCGCCCGCCGCTCGGGCCAGCGGGCCGCGTCCCAGCCGTGCCCGAGGAGCACCCGGTCGGCGGGGCGGCTCGCGGCGTACGCCCGTACGAGCTCCAGCGCGGCGGGCAGCGAGCGGGCCGCGGTCAGGTCCAGCCCAGTCAGGGCCAGGCCGGCGGAGGTGGTGTGGACGTGGGCGTCGGTGAAGGCGGGCGTGACGAGCGCCCCGCCGAGGTCGACGACCTCGTCCACACCCTGCGCGAAGGCGTCGGCCGCGCCCTCGGAGCCGACCCAGGCGACGTGGCCGCGCTCGACCACCATCGCGGTGGCGAACGGATCGGCGGGGCTGTGTACCTCGCCCCCGCGCAGCAGGACGGTCCTTGTCGGTGCTCCGGCGGCGGTGTCGGCGGAGTGGGCGGTGCGGTCAGTCATGGGGACCAGTCTCCCGCGCCCCAGGCCCCGCCCCGACCGCCGGGTACCCCGGCGGGCCCGGGGCGGTCCGGACGCGGGAGGGGCCGGGCACGGGACCGGCCGGAACGCGGGGCGGGCGCGGGCGGGCCAGGCCGTGTCGTTCGGATCATGGCGGGCCCGGGGTGTCCGGCACCGCGCCTCGCGGCGTTCTCGTCGGTCGCCGACACACCACGTCGGCTCCCTCCCCGGCCTTGCGACGCACGGCACCGGACACCCCGGGCCGATCCGCCCTGTCCGGACAACACGGGCTAGACGCGGGGCGGGCGGGCCTCGTACGGGGTCGAGAGGACCACCGTCGTGCGGGTCGAGACGTGCGCGAGGGCGCGCAGCCGGCCCAGCAGGTCCTCCAGCTCCAGGGGGGTCGCCACCCGCACCTTGAGGATGTAGTTCTCGTCGCCCGCCACGCTGTGGCAGGCCTCGATCTCGGGTACCCCGGCCAGCCGGTCGGCGATGTCGTCCGGCGCGCTGGGGTCGAACGGTTTGACCGAGATGAACGCCGTCAGGGGCAGGCCGACGGCCTCGGGGTCGACGACGGCGGCGTAGCCGCGGATCACCCCGCGCTGCTCCAGTCGGCGTACTCGCTGGTGGACCGCCGACGTGGACAGTCCGGTGGCCTTGCCCAGATCCGTATAGCTCATCCGCCCGTCCCGCACGAGCAGATCAACGATCTGGCGGTCCAGCTCCTCCATTGCGCTCATAGCCGCTCAACTTAAGGCCCAGGAGTGCTCCGGGCACAGTGCTGTCCGCCCACTGGAGGCATCTGCGGCGGGCATGTGACCAAGGCCACAAGCCGATGTGCGCGTACGGCGGACGGATGTGGTTACTCGTGCCGCGCGGCGGGAAGTGCTTGCTGTGGCCGCGGCCGTAGAACCTGCCCGCCCGGCCCACCCAAGGGGGAGTACATCCATGCTGAACACCAAGCGCGCCGGTCGCACCGCACCGGAGCCCCTGGAGCTTCTCGGTTCCGGGGACGACCCGTACCCGGAATGCGCGGAGGACGGCGAGGGCTTCGACGTCCACCACGCGACCTGCCCCGACTGCGGACAGCCGATCGCCCTCTTCGCCGGCGAGGAGCACCTGCCGCAGCACGCGCTGTGCCTGACCCCGTGGAACCCGTTCGGGCTCACGGTGTGCGCCGGGACCGGGCGGCCCGCCTCCGACGCGCTGCCGGCCGTGGGCGTACTGCGTCCGGACGACGTCCCGGAGCTGGAGCCGATCGTGCACCTGACCCTGCCCCAGGGACTTGACTGGCGGACCCAGCCGTTCTCCCACGTCGGCGGGCCGGGCTCGCGTCCGGTGCGAGCGGTGAGCCCCGTAGTGCCGCAGACCCGGCAGCAGCACGCGCAGGCGGCCTGACGCCGGCGCCGGGAACTCCGGCACCGGCCGGTCCGCGGGCCTGCCGGCTGACCGGCTGACCGGCTGACCGGCTGCGGGATCCTGCCTGTCCCTGGCTCCTGCCCGGCTCCTGGGCCTACCAATACGTGCCCCGGACCATGGCGTCCAGGCCGGCGCGGTGGAGGATCAGGCCGTCAGGGTCGGCCGGGATCTCGACCTCGCCGAAGTGCGCCTGCCGGTAGGCGATGCGCAGCATGACGATGCCGTGCCGCAGGGCCGCGTAGAGCGTGTGGAACTCCATGTTCCGCGGGGTGTGCCCGGTGAGTTCGGCGTATCGGCGCTCGATGTCGTCGCGGCGCAGGAAGTCGGGCAGGCCCGGCTGCCCGAAGCCGACCGTGAGGTCCTGGAAGAACCGGTGGAGGTACACCGTCCAGCCGAGGTCGACCTCGCGCGGGGCGTACGCCGCCATTTCCCAGTCGAGGACGGCCACCGGGGTGAAGCCGTCGTACACGACGTTCCCGATGCGGGCGTCGCCCCAGTTGAGGACGGCGGGACCCTCGTCCGCGGGCCACAGCTCCTCCAGGCGCGCGAACGCCCTCTCGATGAGAGGCGACGGGGCCAGTCCGCCCACCACCCAGGCGTAATAGGCACGTTGGGCGTCGACGTGTCGGCGCAGCGGGGTCCCTTCGCCCTCGGGGAGAAGGAACTCGGCCTCCGCGGCCGGGAACTGGTCGTGCAGGCGTGCGAGCAGCGCGACGCTCGCCTCCTGGAGTCCGGCGCGTTCGGCGTCGGTGGCGGCGTGCAGCCAGTTCCCCTCGTACGTGTAGGGCATCACGTCGGGCGGGACCCGGCCCTCCGCGCGGGCCATGACGAAGAACGGCGCCCCGAGGGGCCCCGGGTCCTCCTCCAGCCACTGCACGCGGGGTACGGGCAGATCGGTGTGCTCGGCGACCAGGCTCATCACGCGGTGCTGGCGCGGCATGTCGTACACGGGGAAGACGGTGTAGGCCGCCGGATCGGCGGCGAGCCGCAGCGCGCAGGCGCGGAGCGGGGTGTCGGGGTGCTCGATGTCGAAGAGCAGGGTCTCGCTGGACATGCCGTTCGACCCGGGAACGGACGGGTTGGTGACCCGCGCGCCCGGGAGCCGGGTGTCCAGCCAGGCGGCGAGGCGCCGGCCGAGCTCCTCGGGTTCCCGGGTGGAGGTGCGCGGACGTGGTGCGTCGGCCATGGGTACCCCTTTCTTCCTTCTTCCGGTTCGGCGGGGGCGGGGGCGTTGTGCGGCTACGGGGCCACGGGGCTAGGGGGCTACGGGGCCACGGAGGAGTAGTCGGTGAAACCGCTCGGGTCGTGGCGGCCGAAGCTGCCGTGCTCGAAGATGCCGTGGCCCACCTGGCCGTCGAGGGTGAAGCGGGCCGAGTGGTCGGTGACCCCGAACGCGGCCATGGGGTGCGCCGCGGGGTCGGAGAGGTCGTAGCGGCGGCGGTCCGTCCAGCCCCGGCCCTGCCAGGTGCCGTGCTGCCAGTCGGCGGCGGGCGGGTAGCCGGCGCCGACGGCGAGCGGGGAGGAGTTCAGGATCTCCACGCCGAGTTCGAGGGGCTTGCGGGAGGGGTCGGCGAGGTGGACGACCGCGCTCACCGGGTGCCGGCTGCCGGAGCGGTAGCGGATCTCGGTGTGCGGCCAGCCGAGTTGGACGTCGTGCCGGTCGCTGCCTTCGGGGAAGACCTGTACGGCCTCGTTGAGGGTGCGGTGGCCGTCGGCGTCCTCCTGGGCGATGACCATGAGGAAGCGGTCTTCGAAGCGGACGGGTATCCAGAGCCAGTGGAACCCCTCGGGACGGTGCTCCTCGGCCGCCCGGCCGCCGTCCTCGCCGGGGATGGGCCGTACGCCCCAACTCCGGTCGCGGGTGCCGGTCCACTCCCCCGGCGCGAGGACCAGTTCCTCCCCGTTCGCGCGAACGGTGCCGGTGACGCCTCCGGCCTGGACGAACCGGCGGCCTTCGAGCATGAGGCGGTCGCCGCGCCGCTGGACGTGGTGGGGCTCCCACACCGCGGGGAACTCGGCGGACCAGGTGACGTCGTACGAGAGCCCCAGGGGGTCGTCCGGGTCGGCGGCGCACCGGAGGGTGAGCCGCTTGAGCGGTACGTCGACGGTGATGGACAGCGGGCCGACGGAGAGGTTCATCCGGTCGTCGGTGAGCGCGTCGGAGGCGCGGACGGCGAGGAGTCCGTCGCCGACGCGCAGGGTGGCGTAGGCGTCGATGACGCCGGCGTTGGGGTAGACGCCGAGGCCGAGGATCAGGACGGCGCGGCCGGCGTGGTCGAAGACGTGGAAGATGCACCGGTCGTAGGCGTTGCGGTCGCCGTTGACGAGGTGCTTCATCGACAGGGGTGCCTGGTGGATGGGGTATTCGTCGAGGGCGATGGGCCGGTCGGCGGGCATGGCGGACCTCCTGGACACGGTGACGGCGGCGCGCGCGTCGGGCCGACATGACGGTACGTCAGAAACTGTGTGAGGTACCAGAGTTCTGGCACGAAGTGGCGGGGCGGCACGGTGTGGCGGGGACCGGGGTAGGGCGGGGCGGGCGGTGTGGCGGGGACTGGGGCCGGGGTAGGGGTAGGGCGGGCCGGGGCACACGCTCGGCGGCGCTGTCGGGTGAGGCGGGGGTGCGGGGCGGTACTCGTGCCGGTCCGGGGCGCGGTGCGGCCCCGGCCGGGGGGTGGCTCAGTCGGCCTGGTTGTCCGTCTGCTCGGGCAGGCAGAACATCAGGGCCCACATCAGGGCGAGGAGGCTGCCGACCCACCACAGCACGGTGGTGAACGCGTCGCGGTTGAGTCCGGCGTCGGGTGAACCGTCGGTGGTGGCGAAGAACACGAGGGCGGTCAGCGCGGTACCGAGGCCGATGCCCAGGTGCATGGCGGTGTTGAACAGGCCCGAGGCGGCCCCGGCGTCCTCGTGCGGGACCCCGGCGAGGGACAGGTCGGCGAGCGGGCCGCCGACCATGCCGAGGCCGAAGCCGATCAGTACCACCGGAGCGGTCATGGCCAGCAGGGTCAGGTCTGCCTGCCCCGCGTCGGCCTGGAGTCCGTAGGCGGCCACGGCAGCGATCGTGATGAGGGCTCCGGCCTGGGGAAGGCGGCGGGCGAGGCGCCCGCCGCTCTTCGCCGCGATCGTCGCACCGGCCAGCTCTCCCAGGGAGAGCAGCACGAAGGCCAGGGCCGCGTGGAAGGGGCTCATGCCCAGTCCGCGCTGGAGGTAGAGGGTCCAGGTCATGAAGAACAGCCCGCACAGAAGGCCGTGCATCAGCTGCGCGGCCGTGCCTCCGGAAAACTGCCTGCCCCGGAACAACGACAGGGGCACGAGGGGCGCATCGTCCTGCTTGCCCTTCTGATGGCGCAGGAAGAGGCCCGACACCAGAATCCCCGCACCGGGCAGGGCGAAGGACCACAGCGGCCAGTGGTGCAGGTGTCCTTCGGCGAGCGGGAAGATGATCAGGACGATGGCCAGGGCGGACAACGCCATGCCGGTCAGGTCGGGCCGGTCGGCCTTCTGGACGGTCGACTCGGGGATGAACCGACGCCCCAGGAGGAGCACGGCGAGGCCGACGGGCACGTTGATCAGGAAGATCGGCCGCCAGGACAGCCCGTACAGGTCGGCCTCGGTGAGCAGGCCGCCCATGACCGGGCCCACGACGTTGGCGAGGGAGAGGACGGCCCCGTACAGGCCGAACGCCTTGCTGCGGTTCTTCCCTTCGAAGCTGACGTGGAGGGTGGCGAGGACTTGCGGGATCATCAGGGCCACTCCCACGCCCTGGAGCACGCGGGCGCCGATCAGCACGCCCGGCCCGGCGGCAAGGCCGCACAGCAGCGAGGCCGCGGTGAACACGACGGTGCCGATGAGGAGGATCCTGCGTCGGCCGTAGAGGTCGCCGAGGCGCCCGCCGGTGATCAGCCCGATGGCGACGGGCAGCGAATAGCCGGTGGTCAGCCACTGCGATGCGGCCGGTCCGGCGCCGGTCGATTCCTGGATCGCGGGCAGGGCGGTCAGGACGACCGACTGGTCGAGGATGTCCATGAGCTCGGCGGTCAGCAGCACCAGGAGGGCGATCCGGGCCGCCCAGGCCATTTTCGGCTGGTGAGGTGCGGGCCGGTGTGGGGGCTGGGCGGTGTGCTGCGGCTCGTTGTCGAGTGCGGAGGAAGACACAACGGGAAACTCCTGATCCAGGGATCGGGGAGCCCTGCCGACAGCCGCACCGGGGCCGGAAAGCACGAAACCCGGGGCAGGCGGCAGAGCTGCACCCGGGAAGGACGGAAAACGCGGGAGGGTGACGCAACTCAGGCCAGCGCGACGTCCGCCCCCGGACACGTGCGACAACTCAGCACGTGGGGAACGCGGACGACTACATGGCCTGGTTGATAGGACGTCACCTCAAGATCGACACAGAAGGAACGGGAGTCCGGTCACTGCCACCGACACTCGGCACAGGAACCCGGCCACCCTACGACACTCCTCGGAATCGGCCCGGCACGGGTACCGCCTCCCGCACCCCGCCCCACCCGACAGACCCCCGGCACCGGCCCCTCCCCCGGCTACGCCTCGAACGGATCCTCGGGGTGTGGGGGCGGTGACCCGGGGCTCGCGTGCCGCGTTGCCCGGGCATGACCATGGTTGAGACACCCGCGCCACGGACGGGACGGCGTCGGCGAGCGACACCGCCCGGCTACGAAGAATCGGTTCAGCAGGGGCAGGGGCAGGGGCAGGGGCAGGGGCAGGGGCAGGGGCAGGGGCAGGGGTTCCGGCCCCGGCCTCCCGATCCGCCCATCTACAGCGCCATGATCGCCCGCTGGGCCGCCGACGGCCGGACCGTGCCCGGTCGGCGGGACGCCGAGTGGGCACGGGTCATGTCCGCGCCGATCTGGCCGAGCGGACCCCTCTTCGGGGGCTGACCCGCGCGCAACGGACCCGCCCGGAGCAGCGCGGAGCGGCCCCGCCCAGCACGGCCCCGCCCCGCTCCCCCGCCCTAGCGGGTTTCCGGGCCCGCCAGGTGGCGGGCGATGACCATGCGCTGGATCTGGTTGGTGCCCTCGACGATCTGGAGCACCTTCGCCTCCCGCATCAGCCGCTCCACCGGGAAGTCCGCGGTGTAGCCGTAGCCGCCGAGGACCTGCACGGCGTCCGTGGTGACGGACATGGCCGAGTCGGTGCAGAACAGCTTGGCCATCGCCGCCTGACGGGAGAACGGCTTGCCCGCGTCGCGCAGCCGCGCCGCCGCGAGGTACAGCGCACGGCCCGCCTCGATCTTGGTGGCCATGTCGGCCAGCATGAAGCGCAGCCCCTGGAAGTCCGCGATGGGGTGCCCGAACTGCTTGCGGTCCAGCGCGTAGGCCAGGGCCTCGTCCAGCGCCGCCTGGGCGACGCCGATGGCGCAGGCCGCGATGCCCAGGCGACCCGCGTCCAGCGCGGCCAGGGCGATGGTGAACCCCTGGCCCTCTTCGCCGATGCGGCGCGCGTCCGGCACCCGTACGCCGTCGAAGTGCAGCTGGGCGGTGGGCGAACCCTTCATGCCCATCTTCTTCTCGGGCACGGCCGCGCCGAGGCCCTCCGCGTCCCCGGGGACCAGGAAGGCCGTGATGCCCTTGGGGCCCGGGGCGCCGGTGCGGGCGAGGACGGTGTAGAAGTCGGCCACTCCGCCGTGGGTGATCCAGGCCTTGGTGCCGGTGATGATCCAGTCGTCACCGTCGCGTACGGCCTTGGTGGACAGGGAGGCGGCGTCCGAGCCGGCGGCCGGCTCGGAGAGGCAGTAGGCGCCGAGCAGCCCGCCGCCGAGCATCGGGGGCAGGTGGGCGGCCTGCTGTTCCTTGCTGCCGTATCCGGCGAGGCCGTGGCAGGCCAGGGAGTGCACGCTGACGCCGAGGCCGACGGTCAGGCGGGCCGCGGCCAGCTCCTCCAGGACCTGGAGGTAGACCTCGTACGGCTGCTCGCCGCCGCCGAATTCCCCGGCGTACGGGAGGCCGAGCAGGCCCGCCTCGGAGAGCAGCGTGAAGACCTCGCGCGGGAACCGCCCGGAGTCCTCCTCCTCGGCGGCCCGGGGGCGGATCTCACGCTGGGCGATCTCGCGTACGAGCGCGAGGAGGTCCCGGGACTCCTCGGTGGGCAGCTGACGGTCCACCGGCTGCGGGGCGCGGTCGGTCATGGCGGCGCTCTCCTCCCTCGTCGGGCACGGCGGCGACGCGTGAGGTGTGTGACGCGGCGCCGGGTCTCGGTTCGCTACAGCCGATGCTGCCCCTCCCGGATCGCGGAAGGGGCTGTTCAGAGGCTGCGGCGGGTTGAGTATGCCCGATCAGTGGCTTCCCGTCACCGGTGCAAGATCGACTCGGTGGGCGGCCGAGCCCTCGGGAACGGGCGGAGCGGGGCACTCCGGGACGAATTCCTCGATCACCGTGAGCGTGGCCCGCAGCTGACGGACGAGGAGGGCGCCCAGTTCCGCGCGGCCGGGCTGTCCCGCGACCGGTGCGGCGCCGGACCCGCCGCCCGGGGTGCCGGCGCCGCTCGGCCCGCCGGGGCCGCCGATCCACTCCAAGGTGATCCCCTCGACCCCCGAGAGCCAGCCCACGAGGGCGAGCCGGGCGATCGGCGGGAGCGCGCGGTGTCCGTAGGCGCCCTCGGCAATGGTCGCGACCAGCTCCTCGCGGACCGCGTCGCGGATCGCCAGGACCTCGGCGTCGGAGCCGACGCCGCCGGTGACGATGGTGCGGTAGGCGGCGTGGTGGTGCTCGGCGTAGTGCAGGTAGCCGTCGATGGTCCGGCGGACCCGCTCCGCATTGGGGAGGTCGGTCTCGCCGCCGGCGCGGGCCACGAGCTCGGCGACCGAGTCCTCGACGATGGCGAGGTAGTAACCGCGCTTGCTCTTGAAGTAGTAGTAGATCAACCCCTTGGCGACGCCCGCATGTTTGGCGATGTCGTCCATGGAGAGCGCGTCGTACGAGGTGTCCGCGAACAACTTGCGGCCGGTTGCTATGAGTTCGGCCCTGCGGACCTGCGAACGTCCGGTCGTTCCGCGCTGTTGACTATTATTCAAATTCAGCCCTAGCCTCGAACTGCCACAGGATGCCCGCAGTATGGCAGACCTGTGTGCCGAGCCAGCTCCGCACTTCCCTGCGCACCTGACGACGTACGGGAGGAACATCATGAGTACCGGCAAGAGCACGCAGCGGCCCCCCGAGGGCCGGGTCGACTGGAAGAGGACGGCCGCCGTCGCGCTGCCCGCGGTCTTCGCGGTGGGGGCGCTGGCCATGGTCATGGCACAGGGCGCGCTCGCCGCGTCCTTCGCCGTGTCGGGGACCAATTTCCAGGTCTCCTCCTCGAAACTGAGCAGCAAGGGCCTGGCCTCCTACGTGCAGACGGACCGCTCCGTCGACGGCAAGGGACATCCGGTGGCCCTGCTGGGCCTCGGCGAGGCCACCCTCAGCGACATCTGCCAGTCCGCCGAAGCGCGCACTCCGCTGGGGACGGTGGTCTTCAAGCTGACGGCCGGCGGCCCCGCCGGGGAGGTCACGGCCGGGAACCTGGTGATCGACGGTGAGGACCTCGTCGGCGACGCCGTCTTCGGTACGGCCGAGATCGGCCGGGACGCCTCGACCCTCGACCGGGTCGACGGGGTCCGGGGCGAACCGGGCACGTTCGGCCTCCAGGCCGGGAACATCGAGGTGCTGGGCGTGAGGTCGCACGCCTGGTCCGCGACCGGCGGCAACTTCAGGCTCAAGGGCATGAAGCTGAGCGTCAGCCTGGACGGTACGAAGTGCTTCTAGGCGTACGCGGCGCACGCACCCGGAGCGCCCGCGTCCGGAGTGCCCCGGACGGCCCGCGCACCCTCCGCGGCAGGCGGCCGGCGTGCCGGCTGCCGCACCCCGAACAGCGGCGGCGGCTGCGCGTCTGGCGGCGGACCCGGCCGTTCTGGGGCGGCCTGCTGGTGCTGCTGGGCGGGATCGAGCTGCTGCTGGTCCCGCTCTCCCCGCTGACGGTGCTGGTCAGTCTCGGTCCGGGCGGGATCGCGGCCATCGGGATCGGCGCCGCACTGGTCCTGGCCGGGCTGTTCCTGTGGTTCCTCCCGCAGGCCCGGGCGTACGTCTCCCTGCACGCCCTGCTGCTGTCGGTGCTGTCGTTCGTCGCCACCAACCTGGGCGGCTTCCTGGTCGGCATGCTGCTCGGGATCGCGGGGAGCGCGCTGGCCTTCGGCTGGACCCCGCGGCCCGCCCCGGAGGGCGCCGGAGAGGGGGACGGGGACGGGGAGGGGGATCCGGGCGGCGGTCGGCCGTACGTACCGCGTCCGGACCGCAGTGGTCCGCGGACGCCGGCCGCCGCGCTGCCCGTGGTGCTGCTCGCCGCCCTGGTGGCGGGCGCCCCGCCGGCGAGGGCCGCGCCGGCCGCCGGACCGCCGACGGCCGCACGGACCCCGCCGACGGTCACCACCTCGCTCTTCGCCCCCGAGGGCTTCGCGCTGGCGGGCGTCACCCGGGTGCCCACGGTGGACGGACCACTGAGGGTGCTGGTGCTGAAGATGCGGGCGGCCTCGTTGCGCGACTACCGGCTGCGCACGCGGGACGGGAGCCGGGAATACGGCCTCTCGGCCGCCTCCCTCGAACTGCGGGGCGACGTCACCCTCTACCTCACCAGGTTCAGCGGCTGCATCGAGGGCCTGCTGTGCGTGACCTTCAGCCCCGAAGGGCTGCCCGCGCCCCCGGTCATCCCCCCGTTCGTCTTCATGACCCGCGTCAGCGCCGAGCAGGCCCTGGTCACCTCCGACGTGATCGTCACGGACGGCCTGCGGCTGGAGGCCTCGTGATCCCGGTGGCGGGCCGGGCGGCCGGGCGGCAGACGGGATCCCCGGGGGCCGGTCAGCGGGCGGTGACCCGGATCTTCGACTGGCCGTGGCCGAGCTGCTCCCAGTCGTCCATGAAGCGGGCGGTGAGCCCGTGCCGGGCCGCGAGGTCCACCAGGGTCCGGGTGCGGTAGTAGAAGTCCTCGCGCAGCACCTGGTGTTCGGCGCCCTCGGTGCGGTCGAACGTGAAGTCGAACCACCCGCCCGGTGCCAGGACGCGCTCCACGTGCGCCAGGCACTCGTCGATGATCTCGATCGGCGAGTGGGAGAAGACGCTGTGCGCGTGGACCACGTCGAAGTGGCGGTCGGGGAGGAAGTCCAGGGTGAGGTCCTGGGTGATGGTCAGGTGCGGCAGCTTGTCCTGGAGACCGCGCGTCGTGAGGGTCTGCTTCGCCGCGATGAGGATGTCGGGCGAGATGTCGATGCCGTAGTAGTGGCCGGCGTCGAGGTGTTCGATGAAGCGCCAGCCGGCGCGCAGGTTGCCGCACCCTATGTCGAGCATGCGGTGGCCGGGCGTGAGGCCGTGCTCCCTCAGGTAGTCGAACTGCATCTTGCCCAGTGCCAGCCAGCGTTCGTGGGTCTGGCTGCCGACGGCCGCCTCCGGGTTGCGGCCGGTGTCGGAGGCCATCACCGCGCGGTAGTAGCCGACGTGGTCGGGGTGCTTGTGGCGCAGCCAGGTGTCGCGCGCGGCGCGCTTGACGTACGGGGCGATGCGGGTCGGGTTGCTCAGCGCGTAGCGGACCTTGTGGGCGACGCTGGCCCGGTCGGCCTGGAGGTTCTTCTTGGTTGCCATGAGGGATCCCCCCGGTGGGTGGTGTGCGGTGGTCGGTCAGACGCCTGCGGTCGTGGTGGCGGCGGCAGGGGTGGTGCGGTCGGTGGAGCGGGCGGCGGCTCCCGCGGGACGGCGCAGGACGAACAGGATCAGCGCGATCAGGGCCGCCGCCGCGCCGAGGTAGAGGACGGTCTCGATCCACTGGAACACCCAGAAGTCGCTGCTGGGATGGACCTTGTGGTAGCGGGCGACGAAGCCGTGTTCGGCCATGCACCGCTTGAGCGGTTCGCCGGAGGTCTGGCAGTAGTCGTCGATGGAGTGCTCGCGGCCGTCGGGGGTGAGGTACCCGTACCCCCTGGACCAGGCGCTGCCGATCAGTTCCCTGGGGGTCGTGCCGGGGGTGACCCGCGTCTCGGGCTCGACCCAGCTGCGCCGGAAGTACGTGGTGAAGACGAATACCGTGCCGAGCGCGACGGCCGTCACCGCCATGGCGGGCAGGACCCGGCGCACGAGCAGCCCCGCCGCGGTGCCGGTGGTCAGGCCGAGCAGGGCGCAGGCCACAGAGGCGGGGCCGGTCGCGTTGTAGATGGCGACGTCGTGCCAGTAGAGGCCGTAGAGGGTGTTGGAGATGGGCGCCCACCACCAGGCGACGAGGACCGCGACGGCGCCGGCGGCGGTCACGGTGCACAGGGCGGCGAGGCCGAAGCGGGCGGCGAACCAGCTGCGGGCGCCGATGCCCTGGGTGAGGACGAGCTTGTCGGTGCCGCTCTCGATCTCGCGGCCGAGGAGCGGCGCGCCCCAGAACACGCCGATGAGGGCGGGGAGCGCGAAGCCGAGGAGGCCCAGGGTCCTGATGGACCCGGTGCTGCCGTCGAGGATGAGGTAGGTGCCGAGGTTTCCGCAGTCGCCGTTCCAGCCCTTGCAGGGGACGAAGCCGTAGGCGTCGATCAGCGTCATCATCTCGGAGCGCATGTGCACGACCCAGGCGGTGACGGCCAGGAGCAGCACCGCGCCGATGGCGATCTGGAGTCGCTGCTGGCGCCAGGCCAGCCAGAGGGCGCCGGTCATGCGGCTGCCTCCGTACGGTCGGGGCGCGGGGCGCGCAGGTGGGCGAGGAGTACGGCTTCCAGGGAGGGCGTTTCGCCGATCCAGCGGGGGTCGCCGGCCGGGGTTCCGGAGCCGGGCGGGGTGCGGACGAGAGCGGTGACCTGGCGTCCGGTGGTGACGGTGTGGACGACGGTCGAGCGGTCGAAGGCGCGGGGCAGGCCGTCGGTCTCGATCGGGTCGGCCCGGCCGGTGAGCAGGGTGTGCGCCTCGCGGATCCCGTCGGTGTCGCCGGCGAGCCGGACGGCCCCGTCCTTGAGGAGCAGGACGTGGTCGCAGACGTCCTCCAGTTCGGCCAGGACGTGGGACGACATCACGATGCCGACGCCGTGTTCGGCGGCCTGGTACATGAGGAGGCCGGTGATCTCGTGGCGGGCGACCGGGTCGAGGTCGGCCAGCGGCTCGTCCAGCAGGAGGAGTTCGGCGCGCTTGCCGAGGGCGACGGCGAGGGCGACGCGGGTGCGGTTGCCTCCCGAGAGGCTGCCGACGCGTGCGGTGAGCGGGATGCCGCCCGCCCTGACGAGGTCCTCGGCCAGGTCCTGGTCCCAGCGGCGGTTGAGCTTGCGGCCCAGGCGCAGGGTGTCGGCGACGGTGAACCGGGGGTGCAGCGGCTTCTCCTGGGCGAGGAAGGCGGTGGTGTGGCGGGCCTCGGGAGTGCCGGGGGTGCGGCCGTGGACGCGTATCCGTCCGGCGGTGGGGCGCAGCAGTCCGGCGGCCAGCTGGAGCAGGGTGCTCTTGCCGGCGCCGTTGGGGCCGACGAGCGCGGTGACGCGGCCGGCGGGGAGGTCGATCTCGCAGTCGCGCAGGGCCCAGCGCCCCCGGAACTCCCTTCCGAGTCGCGTTGCCTGGAGCGCCGGGGCGACGGTCGGGTCACTCACGCGGGTTCCTCTCTGCTGGGGGCCCGGATGCGGCTCCGGGTCCGGTGAAGCCGGCGTCCACGACGGCGGCGATGAGCGCGGTGACGTCCTCGCGCTCCAGTCCCGCCGCGCGGGCCCGGGCCACCCAGGCCGCCAGGTCGAGGCCCAGGGGCGAGTCGGCCGCGGCCTCGGGCCGGGACAGTGAGCGGCGTACGAAGGTGCCCGCGCCGGGACGCGGTTCGACGAGCCCTTCGCGCTCCAGCTCCCGGTAGGCCTTCAGCACGGTGTTCGGGTTGATCGCGGTGGCCGCGACGACTTCCCGGGCCGTGGGCAGCTGGTCGCCGGGTTCCAGGACGCCGAGCCGCAGCGCCTGTTCGACCTGGTGAACGAGCTGCAGATAGGTGGCGACGCCGCTGCGCCGGTCGACGCGGAACTCCATGCCCTCCACCTCATTCCACTAACTGGTTAGTGGAATAGTGCAGACTTGATCTCCGGCCGTCAAACGGGGCTCCGAGCCCGGGGCATGCCGAAGCGCCGGCCGCGCGATCGCGGGTCGGCCTGTCGGGGCGGGGAGGGAATGGGTGCGTACGGGGCCTACGGGCCCGGGGAGTTGCGGTGGTACGGGGGGGTAGCGCCGAGATCCGGGCCGGCTCATCGCGAGTCGGGGTGTACACGCTGTCGGATAGTCAGTTGATCCAACCCGAGGGCGACAAGGTAAAAAGGGGGTCATGCACCGATCCGGCTACGTCCTGGGTCGGAAATCGCGATCCCTGGGGGGAATCACATCATGCGCACCCGCGCGCTCGGTAGAGCGCTCACGCCCCTGCTCGCCGCCTCCGTCCTGACCGCCCTGGTCCCGGCGGCCACGGCGTCGGCCGCCGACCCCACCGAATGCGTCCGTTACACGACCAGCAACTCCAAGCACCTGGCCGTCGGCGAGCGCCTCGACTCGGGCACGCGCTTCGTCCCCACGCCGGGAAAGCCCGAGCTCGTCATGCAGGTCGACGGCAACCTAGTCATCTACGCGGTCGGCACCATCGGCAGGCCTGACCTGCCCCTGTGGCACAGCGGCACGTACGGCAACTGGGGCGCGTACGCCCTCATGCAGGAGGACGGCAACTTCGTCGTCTACAAGAAGGACGGCGGCCCCGGCAAGGGCGGCGCCCTCTGGGCCAGCGGCACCTACGGCACCCGGACCGACAGGACCCCCCAAGCCTCGTTCATCGACTGGGGCGAGCTCCAGGTGACCGGCCGCACCGAAGCCAATCCGTCCTGGCGCACCGCGACGATCAACCGGAACGCCAAGATCTGCTCGGGCGCACCGGACCGTATCGTCCCGACTTGGGACCGAGGCAGTTGGGCCGAGTCCGCTTCCGTGTGGCTCGTGCTCCAGCAGGACAACAACCTCGTCATGTACCGCAAGCGGGACGGCCAGGCCATTTGGAACAGCGGCACCTATGGCCCCTCGGGCGCCCACAACGGCTCCGTCTACCTGCAGATGGAGCGGACGGGCGATCTGAACGTGCGCGAGTTCGGTCCGAACTTCACCATCCGCTGGCACAGCGGCACGGCCGGCAGCGATGACGCCTACGCCCTTCTCCAGGACGACGGCAACTTCGTCGTCTACAAGAAGGACGGCGGCCCCGGCAAGGGCGGCGCCCTCTGGGCCTCTGGTACGTACAACAAGATCTGACCGACCGACCAACCACGGGGGAACCATCCATGTACAACCGTTTGCTCCGCAATGCGTTCATATCCCTGCTCGCCGCCTCGGCCCTGACCGGCGTGGTTCCGGCCGCGGCGCACGCCGCGCCCGCCACCCGGGACGGGATGGCCGAGTGCGACGAGCCCTACGAGCAGCTCTCGACGGTCCTGCAGATCGGCCAGCGGCTCGCTCCGGGCGAGAAGCTGACCAGCCCGACCAAGTCGACCGAGCTGGTCATGCAGTGGGACGGCAACCTCGTGCTGTACGCCCTGGGCAACCCGGGTGGGCCGAAGCTCCCGCTGTGGAACAGCGGCACCTACGGCAACTGGGCCGCGTACGCCCTCATGCAGGAGGACGGCAACTTCGTCGTCTACAAGCAGGACGGCAGCCCCCAGACGGGTGGTGGCCTCTGGCACACCGACACGTACGGCAACCACACCGACACGAAGCCCAGGGCGATGCTGATGTGGAACGGCAACTTCAGGGTCATCGGCCGGAAGGAGCCAGAGTTCCTCGGGCTGCACTGGTCGACCCTGAGGCGCGAGAGGACCACGAAGGTCTGCGCGAACGACGCGGTGTCGCAGTACCGCTATCGGTTCGACGGCGACTGGGCCCAGAGCGCCACCGTCTGGATGCTCCTCCAGGACGACGGCAACCTGGTCATCCACCGCAAGAGCGATGGCAAGGCGATCTGGTACAGCGGGACGTACAACACGGGTTACCACACGACGGAACTGAGCATCGCCGCCGACGGCAACCTGACCCTGCGCGACTGGTTCTCGCCCTACACGGTGGCCTGGAGCGCGGGCACCGGCAACAACCCCGGCGCCTACGCGCTGCTGCAGGACGACGGCAACTTCGTCGTCTACAAGGCGGACGGCGGCCCCGGCAAGGGCGGCGCCCTCTGGGCCTCTGGTACGTACAACAAGATCTGACGGCTGTCTGGAGGTCCTGTGCTGCGGGCGCTCCCCCAGCACAGGACGCCACCTCCACCAGCGGAGCTCGTATGAGGGCGGGCCGCCTCCCACGGGAAGTTCGTGGCCTTTATCTGGGCTTTACCCCATGGCGTTCCGCCCTTTCGGCCCTCAGGTCAACGGGAGCTTTCGAGGACCCCGACGGCCCGCAGCGCCGCGACCTGCGCCGCGCTCGGCGCGGCCGGGGCGTACAGGTAGCAGACGCCTCCGGTGCCCGAGACGACCTTGCCGGCGGCGTTGTGCCGCTTGGTGCGGAGCCAGACGTTCTCCCACTCCCGGCGCCTGTAGACCCGCCGGACGGAGGGGTTGTCGGGCGAGTTCGGGTCGTTGGCGACCACGTCGCCCGCGGCGGTGAATCCGACGACCGTCATGAGGTGGCCGGCCGTGCCGTAGCCCGCGCCGGTGAGTTCGCCGGGCAGGAACGACTGCGAGGTGATGACCGGGATGCCGGCCCGGACCAGGGTCTCCAGCTCGGCGAGCGAGCCGAGCCGGGTGACGACGCCCGCGAGACCCCGGTAGGTGGCGGCGTACGCGGCGTTGAAGGGCCAGTTGCCGCAGCCCTTGTAGGCGGCGTCGTACGTGGAGCGGGCGGCGTGGCAGACCTGCGGATCGGAGTACTCCGGGCTGACCCAGTTCAGCGCCGAGGCACTGGCCCGGCCGCCCCAGTACTCGATGACCATCTGCGAGGAGGTGGGACTGCACCAGGCTTCGCCGCCGTTGTCGTACTGCGGGTACCGGCCGGTGTGGATCTCCTGCGAGTAGCGCGGCACCTTCAGCTCGTGGGCCCGGCCGGAGGGGGCGGCCGCCGGAACGGTGAAGCGGTCCGGGACGTCGGAGACCATGGCGCCGGCCAGCCAGACCGTGGGCCCCCGGTCGGCGCCGGGCGTGCGGTACAGGGTCAGGCGCAGTCGCCAGTCGGTGAGGCGCAGCCCGCTCGCGGGGGCGTCGACGGCGAGGGTGTCGGTCCAGACGGTGGACCTGCCGTCGGTCTGGCCGTCGACCGAGGTGCGGCGGATGTCGCGCTCGCCGGAGGCCCAGCGGCCCATGACGTACCAGGGGGTGGCGGTGCCGTCGGCGTAGGTGCCGCGCAGCTCGATCCGGATCCAGCTGCCGGCGGGGGTGCGGGCGTTCCAGGAGGCGATGGCCTCGGTGGCCGGGACCGTCGAGCGGTGCACCGGGGAGGTCCAGGTCGCGTACTCCCAGGTGCTCTTCCTCCCGGTGTGCGGGTCGGCGTACTCGGTGCGGCCGGCCGGCGTCTTGATCTCCAGGCCCGGGCGGGCGCCTCCGACGGCGGTGGTCCCCTGGTGGATGCCGGCCCGCCAGTGCTCGTACGAGTGCCAGAACCGGTTGTCGACCGTGCGGCCCGGTCCGCGGGGGGCCGGCGGGGCGGCCGCCGAGGCGCTGCCGCCGGAGACGGTGGCGGCGGTGGCCGCGGTGGCGACCGCGAGTGCGGCGACGAGTACGGCCCTGCGCGGTGTGGGTGCGGTCATCGCGGGTTCCCCCAGGGGTGGTCGGGCTTCGGTGGCTCCACCCTTCCAGTTCCCGGTGGCCGCGCGCCGAAGCCGCGTCCCCGTGTCGGGAGGGACGACCGGTCCGGCCGTAGGCTGGACCCCGTGGATCCGTACCCGTCGTGTCCGTCGATCGAGCCGCTCGCGCGGGAGCTCGCCGCGCTGCCGCCGTCCCTCGGCCCGGTGCGGCTCGTCGGGATCGACGGGCACGCCGGCTCCGGGAAGAGCACCTTCGCCGGGCTGCTGGCCGGCGCGCTGGGCGGTGCGCCCGTGCTGCACCTGGACGATGTCGCCACCCACGAGGAGCTGTTCGGCTGGGAGGAGCGGCTGCGCGCGCAGGTGCTGGAACCGCTCGCCGCCGGACGGCCCGCGCACTGGGCCCCGTACGACTGGTCGGCGCGGGCCTTCGGTCCGCTCCGGGTGCTGGAGCCCGCGCCGGTGCTGATCGTCGAGGGGGTCGGGGCCGGACGGCGGGCGCTGCGCCCGTGTCTGGCGCGACTGCTGTGGATGGAGACGCCCCGTGCGCAGTCCTGGGGGCGCGGGCGGAACCGGGACGGTGGTGAACTCTCCGACTTCTGGGACGGATGGGAGCGCGCGGAACTCGCGCACTTCTCGGACGACCCTTCGCGCCCCTTCGCCGGCACCCTGGTACGCCAGTGCGGTACGGGATACGAGTGGTCTTCCGGGGCCCCTGCGATCGCACGAACGGCCACTTCCCCTACCGAGGGTGACGAGCTCCCCCAGGCCTGAGCCGCTCGGGAGATCCGCCCCGCGGCGCCGGTCACGGACCGTCTTGACCCGGGTACCGCACCGGCCTTACGTTCTCCGTGCGGTGCCCTCGCGGGCCTCCGCGGACGCGGAGCCCCCGATTGTTCCCCCGTGATCGGGGGCTTCGCCGCGTCCGCGTCCGAGCCCGGCGCGGGGGC
Organism: Streptomyces sp. NPDC058701; assembly: GCF_042715295.1. NCBI lineage: Bacteria > Bacillati > Actinomycetota > Actinomycetes > Kitasatosporales > Streptomycetaceae > Streptomyces > Streptomyces sp. NPDC058701. The sequence goes on from NZ_JBHXSY010000023.1 coordinate 59,929, forward strand.
CGCCGAGGGCGACCGGCCCGCAGTCCCTCACCCTGAGTCACCACGCCCGCCCGGGGCGCAGCCCGAACCGGGTTCGCCGCACCCTACGTATGGTGCGCGAGCGCAGGTACGATGCAGCCCTGATTTCATCGGCGCAACAGGCAACTCACGTGCGACACGCGAGGGTTGCCGCGCACCACGGGGGCAGGCTTGTGGGGGACCTGATGGATTTCGGCACGCCGGGCACGCACGCCCCGGCCGAACTCGCCTGGCTGCGCGGGGTCGACGCCTGCACCATGGGCGCGTACCCGCAGGCCGAGGAGGAGTTCCGGGCGGCCGTACGCCTCGATCCCGCGATGGCCGACGCGTGGCTGGGCCTGCACGCGCTGCGGGTGGACACCACCAACGCGTTATTGCGCATGTACGCGCACCGGGACCGTTTCGGGGAGCAGCGCGCCCGGCACCGCCGGACGCTGAACTCCTGGTACTGGCTGGGCTGGTGGGTACAGCCCGTACTGGAGAGCGGCCGGGACCTGCTGCTGGCCCACGCCTCGCACTGGCTGGACGGCCGCCACGTACCCGAGCTGGACCAGGCGCTCGCCGCCTTACCGCCGGTGGACACCGACGCGCAGGTGCGCTTCCTGCACGCCTGCCGGGCCTACCTGGTCAAGGACTGGGACCAGCTGGTGCGGCACACGGAACCGCTGGTGGACGATCCGCTGCTGGGCATCGAGGCGGGCCTGTTCGGCGGGATGGCCCGGGTCCGCCTGGAGATGTACGGGCAGGCCGAGCCGATGTTGTCGGCGGCGCTGATGCGGTGCCGCAGCGAGCAGCCGCAGCGCAAGGAGCTGAGGTACTGGCTGGCGCGGGCGCACGAGGGCACCGGGCGCAGCGCGGCGGCGCTGCCGCTGTACCGGGCGGTGCACCGGGTCGACCCCTCGTTCATGGACACGGCGGCCCGGCTGACGGCGATCGAGGACGGCGACGACTCGGACGGCATGGCCGGCCTGGCGGGGCTCGCGGGCCACTCCGGCTACGGGGGCTACGCGGGGCACGGCCCTTCCCCGGTCGGCGGGGACTACGCGGCGGTGGCGCTCGGCGGCGGCGGCGGTCCCGTCCAGGACATCGCCCCGGGCGACCAGGCGGAGCCCGGACCGCCGGCGCCGCCCGGGCCGCCTCCGGGCCGGGCCGAGGGCGCGCGGCGCAAGGTGCCGGTGCCGGTGCAGGGCGTGCCCGAGGGGCTGCCGACGGGGCCTTCCGACCCGGCGGCGCTGGCCGAGGCGCTGGCGGAGCTGGAGCGGATGGTGGGCCTGGAGCCCGTGAAGCGGCAGGTGAAGGCGCTCTCCGCGCAGCTGCACATGGCGCGTCTGCGGGCCGGACAAGGGCTGCCGGTGCAGCCGCCCAAGCGGCACTTCGTCTTCTCGGGCCCGTCCGGTACGGGCAAGACGACGGTGGCGCGGATCCTGGGCCGGGTCTTCTACGCGCTCGGGCTGCTCGGCGGGGACCACCTGGTGGAGGCCCAGCGGGCCGATCTGGTGGGCGAGTTCCTGGGGCAGACCGCGGTGAAGGCGAACGAGCTGATCGATTCCGCGATCGGCGGGGTGCTGTTCGTCGACGAGGCGTACAGCCTCTCCAACTCGGGCTACAGCAAGGGCGACGCGTACGGGGACGAGGCCCTCCAGGTGCTGTTGAAGCGGGCCGAGGACAACCGCGACCACCTGGTGGTGATCCTCGCGGGCTATCCGGCCGGAATGGACCGGCTGCTGTCGGCCAACCCGGGGCTGTCCTCGCGGTTCACCACCCGGGTCGACTTCCCGAGCTACCGGCCGCCGGAACTGACCGCGATCGGCGGGGTGCTGGCGGACGCCAACGGAGACCGCTGGGACGACGAGGCGCTGGAGGAGCTGCGCAGCATCAGCGGGCACGTGGTCGAGCAGGGGTGGATCGACGAGCTCGGCAACGGCCGCTTCCTGCGCACCCTGTACGAGAAGAGCTGCGCCTACCGGGACCTGCGGCTGGCGGGCTTCGCCGGCGACCCTTCGCGGGACGACCTGTCGACGCTGCGGCTGCCGGACCTGATGCAGGCGTACGGGGAGGTCCTGTCCGGCCGCGGCCCCCAGGACCGCCCGGACCCGCTGTAACCGGCGCGGCGCGGGCGTGACCCCTACGAAGCACGGCCCGCACGGAACGCGGCCCGGTTCCGGCCCCCGCGCGGGGGCCGGAACCGGGCCGGTGTCAGCTCGCCAGGGCCTCCTCGCGGCGGGCGCCGCGGCGGGCCGGCGGGGCCGTGCGGTGCGCGGGGTCGCGCACCTCTCCGACCAGCATCTCCAGTACGTCCTCCATGGCGACCAGCCCCAGCACCCGGCCGCCCGGGTCGGCGACCTGGGCCAGGTGGGTGGCGTCGCGCCGCATGACGCTGAGGACGTCGTCCAGCGGGAGGGTGGAGCACACGGTGGTCATCCTGCGCCACACCCGCTGCGGGACGGCCCGCTCCCGGTCCTCCAGGTCCAGTACGTCCTTGACGTGCAGGTAGCCCATGAAGGCGCCGCTGTCGGAACGGACGGGGAAGCGGGAGTAGCCGGTGCGCACCGTCAGCTGCTCGATCTCGCGCGGGGTCACCGACGGGGCGACGGTCACGATCCGCTCCCGCGCGAGGAGGACGTCGGCGACGGGGCGGCTGCCCAGTTCCAGCGCGTCCTCCAGGCGCTCCTGCTCGCCGGGGTCCAGCAGCCCGGCCTGCCGGGAGTCCTCGACGAGCCGGCCGAGCTGGGCCCGGGTGTAGACGGCCTCGACCTCGTCCTTGGGCTCGACCTTGAAGAGCCGCAGGACCAGCGTGGAGCAGGCGCCGAGCGCGGTGGTCACCGGCCCGCACAGGCGGGCGAAGGCCACCAGGCCGGGGCTGAACCACAGGGCGGTCCGCTCCGGCGCGGCCATGGCGAGGTTCTTGGGGACCATCTCGCCGATGACCAGGTGCAGGAACACCACGGCCGCGAGCGCCAGCACGTAGCCGAGGGGGTGGATCAGCCCCTCGGGCACGTGCACGGCGTGGAAGACGGGCTCCAGCAGCCTGGCCACGGTCGGCTCGGCGACCGCGCCGAGGGTGAGCGAGCACATGGTGATGCCGAACTGCGCGGCGGCCATCATGCGCGGCAGGTTCTCCAGGCCGTACAGCACCTGGCGGGCCCGCGTGGATCCGGCCGCGAGCGGCTCGATCTGGCTGCGCCGGACGGAGACGAGCGCGAACTCGGCGCCGACGAAGAAGCCGTTCGCGAGCACCAGCAGCAGCGCGAAGAGCAGTTGGAGGGCGTTCACCGGGCGGCGCCTTCCAACTCGGCGGCCTGCTGCGGGGCCGGTGCGTCGCACCGGCCGGCACCGACGCCGGACGCGACCCCGACCCCGGACCCGACCCCGGACGGGAACCCCGGCGGACCGGCCGCGGGGACCGCCGTGAGCCGGACCAGCCGGACCCGCTCGGCGCGGTTGCGGCGGACCCGGCGGACGGACAGCCGCCAGCCCGGGAGCTCCGCACGGTCCCCGGGGGCGGGGATCCGGCCGAGCAGGTCGGCGACGAGGCCGGCGACGGTCTCGTACGGGCCCTCGGGCACCTCCAGGCCTATCCGGCGCAGGGCCTGCACCCGGCAGCTGCCGTCGGCCTCCCACGCGGGGCGGCCGTCCTCGGCGGGTACGGCGGTCAGCTCGGGGCTGTCGTCCTCCGCGAGGTCGTGCTCGTCGCGGACCTCGCCGACGAGTTCCTCCACGATGTCCTCCAGGGTGACCACACCGGCCGTGCCGCCGTACTCGTCGACGACCACGGCCATGGGCTGCTCGCTGCGCAGCCGCTCCAGCAGCGGCTGCACCGGCAGGGAGCCGGGCACCAGCAGCGGGGCGACGCAGATCCGGCTCACGCAGGTGCGTCCGCGCTCGGACTCGGGCACGGCGAGGGCGTCCTTGAGGTGGACCATGCCGGTGATCTCGTCGATGCGGTCCCGGTAGACCGGGAAGCGGGACAGACCGGTGGCGCGGGTCAGGTTGAGCACGTCGGCGGCGGTCGCCGTGTGCTGGAGGGCGCTGACCTTCACCCGGGGGGTCATGACGTGCTGGGCCGTGAGCCCGCCCAGCGACAGGGTCCGGACGAAGAGGTCGGCGGTGTCCTGTTCGAGGGCGCCGGCCTGGGCCGAATGGCGGACCAGGGAGACCAGTTCGCCGGGGGTGCGGGCCGAGGCCATCTCGTCGGTCGGCTCCACGCCGAGCGCGCGGACCAGGCGGTTGGCGACGGCGTTGAGGCCCGCGATGACGGGCCGGAAGACGCTGGAGAAGGCGTGCTGCGGGCCGGCGACGAACCGGGCCACCTGGAGCGGCCGGGAGACCGCCCAGTTCTTCGGTACGAGCTCGCCGACGACCATCTGGACGGCGGAGGCGAGCAGCATGCCGATGACGACGGCGGCGCCGGAGACGGCTCCCGCGGGCAGGCCGGTCGCGGTGAGCGGCCCGGCCAGCAAGGCGGCGAGGGCGGGCTCGGCGAGCATGCCGACCACGAGGGAGGTGATGGTGATGCCGAGCTGGGTCCCGGAGAGCTGGAAGGACAGCTCCCTCAGGGCTTTGACGACCGTGCGGGCACGGCGGTCACCTTCGGCTGCGGCGCGTTCCGCCTCGGGCTTCTCTACGGTGACGAGGCCGAACTCGGCGGCCACGAAGAAACCGTTCGCGAGGATCAGGACGAAAGCCGCCACGAGCAGGAGTAGCGGGATGGTCATGCCGCCGCCTCGGGGGGGAGGGCGGCGCGTGTACTACCGGACGATCCGTCCATTGCTGGAGGGAGTCACTCCTCAAGTCGCAGGTGCCCGCGGGCCACGGGGTCCGGGGCCGGCGGGAGGGCGCACGGCTGCGCCCCGCCCACCAGGGTAGTCATTGAGATCGCGGCCGCAACGGTACGCGGCCACGGGCTCGGGCGGGCTCAGCGCTCGGCCGCGCCGGTTCCGCGGGTCTCGGCGAGCGCGCGCAGGGCGCGTGCGTCGGCGATCGCCTGTGCCTTGGCGACCCCGGGCTGGATGCCCAGGACCGGAAGGCTGGTGCCGTCGCTGAGGTCCAGGAACACCCACGGGTCGCCGGGGCGGAGGTTGACGCGCAGGATCTGCGCCCAGTCGAGGCGGCGGGTGGTGGTGAGGTTGACCACGGTGACCCCGGCCTCGTCCGCGACGACCTTGGGCCGGCTGAGCAGGACCAGGACGGAGGTCAGCAGGACGGCGGTGAAGACGAAGCTGACCCGCTCCCCCGGGCTGAGGTTCTCCAGGAGCAGGGCGATCGCCGTGATGGTGGCGAACATGGCGAGCCCGACGCCCAGCAGGACGGCCCGGGTGCGGGTCGGCCGGAAGGTCACCGGCAGGGCGGGCGGGGCGGGCTGGGCGGCGGACTCGGCCATGTGGCTGTGCTCGGTTCTGGGAGGAGGGTCGCGGCGGGGACGGCGGGCGTCAGAGCCGGCAGGCGTGGATCGAGGTGGTGAGGATCGCGCGCGCGCCGAGCTCGTACAGGTCGTCCATGATCCGCTGGGCCTCCTTGGCGGGGACCATCGCGCGGACGGCGACCCAGCCCTCGTTGTGCAGCGGGGAGATCGTGGGCGACTCCAGGCCCGGGGTGAGGGCGACCGCGCGCTCCAGGTGCTCGGCGCGGCAGTCGTAGTCCATCATCACGTAGCTGCGGGCCACCAGGACGCCCTGCAGGCGGCGCAGGAACTGCGAGACCTTCGGGTCGTCGGTGGCGGCGCCGGTGCGCCGGATGACGGTGGCCTCGGACTGCAGGATCGGCTCGCCGATGACCTCCAGGCCCGCGTTGCGCAGGCTGGTGCCGGTCTCGACGACGTCCGCGATGATCTGGGCGACGCCCAGTTCGATGGCGGTCTCGACCGCGCCGTCCAGGTGGACGACGGCGGCCTCGACGCCGAGTTCGGCGAGGTGCTTGCCGACGATTCCCTCGTACGAGGTCGCGATCGTCATGCCGCCGAAGTCCTCGGGGCCCTTCGCGGTGCCGGGCTTGGTGGCGTAGCGGAAGGTGGAGCGGCCGAACTTCAGCGGCAGGATCTCCTCGGCGTTGGCGCCGGAGTCGAGCAGCAGGTCGCGTCCGGTGATGCCGATGTCGAGCTTGCCCGAGGCGACGTAGATCGCGATGTCCTTCGGGCGGAGGTAGAAGAACTCGACCTCGTTGTCGGGGTCGACCGTGACGAGTTCCTTGGACTCCTTGCGCTGGCGGTAGCCGGCCTCATGGAGCATCGCCGACGCCGGTCCGGAGAGGGAACCCTTGTTGGGGACGGCGATGCGCAGCATGGGTCTTCCTTTGGTGCGTAGGTGCGAAAGGGTGTGGGGCGGCGCGGCGCGTGGGCCCGCGCCGCGTGCTCCGGCCTAGAGGTGCGCGTAGACGTCGTCCAGGGAGATCCCGCGCGCCACCATCATCACCTGGACGTGGTAGAGCAGCTGGGAGATCTCCTCGGCGGCGGCTTCCTTGCTCTCGTACTCGGCGGCCATCCAGACCTCGGCGGCCTCCTCGACGACCTTCTTGCCGATGGCATGGACGCCCTTGCCGACGAGCTCGGCGGTGCGGGACGTGCCGGGGTCGCCGGTGGCGGCCTTGAGCTGGAGCTCGGTGAAGAGCTCTTCGAAGCTCTTGGGGGATGTGTTCGCCATGATGGTCCTCAGAATAAGGGGTCCGGCGCTGCCTACTGGCGCCAGGGTTCGCTGACGGTCCGCAGGGTCATGGCGGTGGAGACGGCGGCGGTGACCGCTTCGTGCCCCTTGTCCTCGTTCGACCCCTCGAGTCCGGCACGGTCCAGTGCCTGCTCGTCGTTGTCGCAGGTCAGTACGCCGAAGCCGACGGGGACTCCGGTGTCGATCGACACCTGCACCAGGCCCTGGGTGACGCCCTGGCAGACGTAGTCGAAGTGCGGGGTGCCGCCGCGGATGACCACGCCGAGGGCGACGACGGCATCGTATCCGCGACCGGCCAGTACCTTCGCCACGACCGGAAGCTCGAAGCTGCCGGGGACGCGCAGGAGCGTGGGCTCGTCGATGCCCAGCTCGTGCAGGGCGCGCAGGGCGCCGTCGACCAGTCCGTCCATGACCTTCTCGTGCCACTGGGCAGCGATCACGGCGACTCGGAGGTCTCCGCAGTTCTTCACGCTCAGTTCGGGTGCGCCCTTGCCGCTCACGGCTCTGCTCCTCGGTGGTTCGTGGGGGTGGGGATGGTCCGGCGTACGGGTGTACGCGGTGTGGGTGTGCGGTGTCTGTCTACTGACTGCCGCAGGCGGAGGTGGCCGCGGCCTGCTCCAGCCAGGGCAGGTCGTGGCCCATCCGGTCGCGCTTGGTGCGCAGGTACCGCAGATTGTGCTCGCCCGCCTCGGTCGGCATCGGCTCGCGGGCCGAGACCGCGATGCCGTGGCGCACGAGGGCGGCGGACTTCTCGGGGTTGTTGGTCAGCAGGCGGACGCTGTGCACCCCGAGGTCGGCGAGGATCTGTGCGCCGGCCGCGTAGTCGCGGGCGTCGGCGGGCAGGCCCAGTTCCAGGTTGGCGTCGAGGGTGTCGCGGCCGCGTTCCTGGAGCTCGTACGCGCGCATCTTGGACAGCAGTCCGATGCCGCGGCCCTCGTGGCCGCGGAGGTAGACGACCACGCCGCGGCCCTCGTCCCGGATGCGCTCCATGGAGGCGTGCAGCTGGGGGCCGCAGTCGCAGCGCTGGGACTGGAAGATGTCGCCGGTGAGGCATTCGGAGTGCATCCGGACCACGACGTCGCGGCCGTCGCCGAGGTCGCCGTGGACGAGGGCGATGTGCTCGACGCCGTCGACGGTGGAGCGGTAGCCGTACGCCGTGAACTCGCCGAAGGCGGTCGGCAGGCTGACCTCGGCCTCGCGGCGCACGGTCGGCTCGGCGGAGCGGCGGTAGGCGATCAGGTCCTCGATGGAGATGATCGTCAGGCCGTGCTTGCGGGCGAACGGGATCAGCTCGGGCAGGCGCAGCATGACGCCGTCCTCGCCGGCGATCTCCACGATGGCGCCGGCCGGGCGCAGGCCCGCGAGGCGGGCGAGGTCGACGGCGGCCTCGGTGTGGCCGTTGCGGACCAGGACGCCGCCGGGCTTGGCGCGCAGCGGGAACACGTGGCCGGGGCGGACGAAGTCGGCGGGGCCGCTGACGCCGTCGGCGAGGAGGCGCAGGGTGGTGGCGCGGTCGGCGGCGGAGATGCCGGTGGTGACGCCGTGGGCGCCGCTCGCGTCGACGGAGACCGTGAAGGCGGTCTGCATCGACTCGGTGTTGTGCTGGACCATCTGCGGCAGTTCGAGCCGGTCCAGCTCGGGGCCCTCCATCGGGGCGCAGATCAGGCCCCGGCACTCGCTCATCATGAAGGCGATGATCTCGGGGGTCGCCTTCTCTGCGGCGATGACGAGGTCGCCCTCGTTCTCCCGGTCCTCGTCGTCGACGACGACGATCGGCCGGCCGGCCGCGATGTCCCGGATGGCCTGCTCGACGGGGTCGAGCCGGAAGGACTCTTCCGGGACGTCGGGCACGGGCTTGAGCGGGGTCTTGAGGGCGTTCATGCCGTTGCTCCTTCCAGGGCCGGGGCGGGGGTGGTGCGCGAGCGCTGGTACCAGTCGTAGGCGCCCCACAGCACGAGGGCGAAGTAGACGACGTAGACGAGGCCGGAGAAGGCCAGGCCGTTGTTGAAGGCGAGCGGGACGCCGACGAGGTCGACGAGGAGCCAGGCGAACCAGAACTCGACCAGGCCGCGGGCCTGGGCGACCATCGCGACGATGGTGCCGACGAAGATGTAGGCGTCGGCCCACGGGCTCCAGGACAGGTGCGGGAACAGCGTGAACAGGCCGCCGACGGCGAGGGTGCCGAGGACCGCGCCGGCCAGGAGCAGTCCGCGCTCCTTCCAGGTGGCGGTGCGTACGGCGATGGAGCCGTCCTGGGCCTGCTGCCTGCCGCGCTGCCAGGCGCGCCAGCCCCAGACGGCCACGCCGATGACGAGGAGCTGCTTGCCGACGCCACCGGCGAGGTGGGCGGAGGCGTAGGCGGCGATGAGGATGAGTCCGGAGAGGAGCTGGGCGGGCCAGGTCCATATGGAGCGCCGCCAGCCGAGGGCGAGGGCGGCCAGGCCCATCAGGTTGCCGATCATGTCGGACCAGATGACCTTCTGGCCGAAGACCTCGAAGGCCTCGGCGTTGAGCCAGGTCAGGGCGCTCACTGGTCGGCTCCCCGGGTGGTCAGCGGGTCGACGCCGGCGGCCAGCAGGCGTTCGACGTACTTGGCGAGGACGTCGACCTCCAGGTTGACCGGGTCGCCCGGCTTCTTGAGGCCGAGGGTGGTCAGCGCGAGGGTGGTGGGGATGAGGCTGATGGTGAACCAGTCCGCGGCGGCCTCGACCACGGTGAGGCTGACGCCGTCGACCGTGATGGAGCCCTTCTCGACGACGTAGCGGGAGAGGTGCGCGGGGAGGGCGACCTTGACGATCTCCCAGTGCTCGGAGGGGGTGCGGGAGAGGATTTCCCCGGTGCCGTCCACGTGCCCCTGGACCAGGTGGCCGCCGAGCCGTCCGCCGAGGGCCATCGGACGCTCCAGGTTGACCCGGGAGCCCGGGGCGAGGGCCCCGAGGCTGGAGCGGTTCAGGGTCTCCTGCATGACGTCGGCGGTGAACTCCCCGCCGGCGCTCTCCACGACCGTCAGGCAGACGCCGTTGACGGCGATGGAGTCGCCGTGCTTGGCGTCCTCGGTGACGACGGGGCCGCGCAGGCGGAAGCGGGAGGCCTCCGTGAGCTGCTCGACGGCGGTGACCTCACCCAGTTCTTCGACGATTCCGGTGAACACTCAGGTCTCCTTGGTGGCTGTGGGGACGGACGCGGCCGCGGGGACGGCGGTGATGCGGATGTCGGTGCCGATGCGCGCGGTGCCGGTGATCCGCAGGCGCAGCGCTTCGGTGAGGGTGCCGATGCCGGCGTCGGCGAGGACGGCGGGGCCCGCGCCGAGGAGGACGGGGGCGAGGTAGCCGACGACGCGGTCGACGGCGCCCGCGGCGACGAAGGCGCCGGCCAGGGTCGGACCGCCTTCGAGGAGGACGGAGCGGACGCCGCGCCGGTGCAGCTCGTCCAGGAGCGTGCCGACGGCGAGGCCGCCCTTGCCGCCGCTGCCGTCCCGGTCGTACGGGAGCCGGACCAGGTCGACGCCGTCGAGGTGACGGGTGTCGGCGTCCTCGGAGACCGCGATCAGGGTCGGGGCGGCCCCGTCCAGGACGCGGGCGCCGGGCCGCACGGTGGCGTGGGTGTCGAGGACGACGCGCAGGGGCTGGACGGCGCCCTCTACGCCGCGGACGGCGAGGTGCGGGTCGTCGGCGCGCAGGGTGCCGGAGCCGACGACGACGGCGTCGGCCTCGGCGCGCAGCCGGTGGACGTCGGCGCGGGACTCGGCGGAGCTGATCCAGCGGCTGGTGCCGTCGGCGGCGGCGACGCGGCCGTCGAGCGTGGCGGCGTACTTCCACAGGACGTACGGCCGGCCCAGGCGTACGGAGGTCAGCCAGGCGGCGTTGCCCGCCTCGGCCTCGGCGCGCAGCAGGCCGGCCCGCGTGGCGACGCCGGCGTCGCGCAGGGTGGCCGCGCCACCGCTGGCCTGCGGGTTCGGATCCGGGACGGCGTAGACGACGCGGGCGATCCCGGCGTCGACGAGGGCCTGGGCGCAGGGGCCGGTGCGGCCGGTGTGGTTGCAGGGTTCGAGGGTGACGTAGGCGGTGGCGCCGCGGGCGGCGTCGCCGGCCGCGCGCAGCGCGTGGACCTCGGCGTGCGGGCCGCCGGCCCGCCGGTGCCAGCCCTCGCCGACGATCGTGCCCGCGGCGTCGGTGATGACGCAGCCGACGACGGGGTTGGGGCTGGTGGAGCCGAGTCCGCGGGCGGCGAGCTCGACGGCTCGGCCCATGGCGCGGCTGTCCGCGTCGGGTGCTGCGTGCGCGGCGTGTGTCGCCACCGGGTCCTCCTGCCACGTCGGGCACGGACTCCGGGGCCTGTCGGGATACGACAGATGAAGCGGTACAGCACACGCGGGGACGCCGAGGCCGGATGAACGGTCCGCTGGGACGCATCCGCAGGGATGCGCCGACGAACCGCCGACGGCGGCGTACCGGTGACTGGCCCGCCGCGCACTGCCTCCCATCCGGACTTTAACCGTCGGTCCAGGAATCTCACCTGGTCAACCGGCCGCTGGCTGCGGACGGGTCGCGGACTATAACCGCCGGTTCGGAATTACACCGACCCCGGAGTGCGCTGCTACTGGTACTGAAGCCAGTCTGCCACGGGTGATCGGCGGCCATGCGGGTGACGGGGTGTGGTCTGGATCACACGATGAGTGGCCGAGATCACACCGGGAGGCGGCGGGGATGCGTGCACTCCCCATGGACCTGTAGTTGGTCCAGACCTATTGACGGGGTGGTCTAGTCCTCTTAACGTTCCCTTCATCTTCCCCGGGAACAGCCCGTCAGATGTGCGCACGTCACGGGCCAACACGCTTCAATCCCCTCCCAGTTGATTCACGCCGTGTCCTGCCATCCTCCCCTCCCCAGGAGGCACCATGCTGTCCCCCACACGTACGAGAGCGATGCTCCTGGCATCCGGCGCCGCAATCGCCGGGCTGCTGGTGGCCGGGCTCTCCACGGGCGTGTCACACGCCGCAGACAACGAGAGCTGTCGCCCCGACGGGCTGTACAAGACGGCCGGTGTCGACGTCCCGTACTGCTCGGTCTACGACGCCGAGGGCCGCGAGAAGATGGGCGCCGACCACCAGCGCCGCGTCATCGGATACTTCACCGGCTGGCGCACCGGCAAGGACGGCACCCCGGCCTACCTCGCCAACAACATCCCCTGGTCGAAGATCACCCACATCAACTACGCCTTCGCGCACGTCGGTTCCGACAACAAGATCTCCGTCGGCGCCGACAACGCGAACAACGCGGCCACCGGGATGACCTGGCCGGGTGTGGCGGGCGCCGAGATGGACCCGGCCCTCCCCTACAAGGGCCACTTCAACCAGCTGACGAAGTTCAAGAAGCAGTACCCGAACGTCAAGACGCTGATCTCGGTCGGCGGCTGGGCCGAGACCGGCGGCTACTTCGGCGACGACGGCAACCGCGTCGCCTCCGGCGGCTTCTACTCGATGGCCACCAACGCCGACGGCTCGGTCAACCAGGCCGGCATCAACACCTTCGCGGACTCCTCGGTCGAGTTCATCCGCAAGTACGGGTTCAACGGCGTCGACATCGACTACGAGTACCCGACCACGATGAAGGACGCGGGCAACCCGCTGGACTGGCAGCTGGCCAACGCCCGCCGCGCCGGCCTCGTCAAGGGTTACGACATCCTGATGAAGAGCCTGCGCGAGAAGCTGGACCGGGCCGGCGCCGCCGACGGCAAGCACTACCTGCTCACCGTCGCCGCGCCCTCCTCCGGGTACCTGCTGCGCGGCATGGAGACGTTCCAGATGCAGAAGTACCTGGACTACGTCAACATCATGTCCTACGACCTGCACGGCGCCTGGAACGAGTACGTCGGCCCCAACGCCTCGCTCTTCGACGACGGCAAGGACGCCGAGCTGGCCGCCGCGAACGTCTACGGCAGCTCCCAGTACGGCGGCGTCGGCTACCTCAACACCGACTGGGCCTACCACTACTTCCGCGGCTCCATGCCGGCCGGCCGCATCAACATCGGCCTGCCGTACTACACCCGCGGCCACAAGAACGTGCAGGGCGGCACCGACGGTCTCTGGGGCAAGGCCGCCGCGACCACCTGCCCGGCCGGTGCCGGTCTGACCAAGTGCGGTGACGGCGCCGTCGGCATCGACAACCTGTGGCACGACAAGGACACCGCCGGCGTCGAGTCGCCGGCCGGTTCCAACCCGATGTGGCACGCGAAGAACCTCGAGAAGGGGATCGTCGGCGACTACGTCACCAGGTACGGCTTCCCGGCGAACACCGCGCTGACCGGCACCTACGCCCGCAAGTACGACTCGACGCTGGTCGCGCCGTGGCTGTGGAACGCGCAGAAGAAGGTCTTCCTCTCCACCGAGGACGAGCAGTCGGTGGCGGCCAAGGCCGACTACGTGGTCAACCGCGGCATCGGCGGCACCATGGTCTGGGAGATGGCCGGCGACTACGGCTGGAACGCCGCCAAGGGCCAGTACGAGGCGGGCGACACGCTCACCTCGCTGATGTACGACAAGTTCAAGGCCGCCGCCCCGTACGGCGCGAAGAAGTCCAACAAGGCCCTGCCGACGCAGGCCGTGGACATCAAGACGGAGTTCACCGAGTTCAAGCTGGGCGACTCCAACTACCCGCTCACCCCCAAGGTGAAGATCACCAACAACACCCAGGCGACGCTGCCGGGCGGCACCGAGTTCCAGTTCGACTACTCGACCGCGGCCCCGGGCAACGCCTCGGACCAGTCCGGCTTCGGCACCAAGGTGATCAGCAGCGACCACACCGGAAGCAACGTGGGCGGCCTGAAGGGCGACTTCCACCGGGTGTCCCTGAAGCTCCCGGCCTGGCAGACGCTGGCCCCGGGCGCCTCGGTCGACCTGGCGTTCAACTACTACCTGCCGGTCTCCACGCCCTCCAACTGGACGGTGAACATCTCCGGCACGACCTACGCGCTCGCCGGTGACCTGGCACGCGGCACCACGGTGGTCCAGCCGGGCGGCACCACGCCTCCCACGACGCCGCCGACCACGCCGCCCACCACCCCGCCGACGACTCCCCCGACCACTCCGCCGACGACGCCTCCGGGCGGTACGTGCACCAGCCCGGCGTACGTGGCCGGCCAGGTCTACAACAGCGGCAGTCTCGTCTCCCACCAGGGCCGCACCTGGAAGGCCCAGTGGTGGACGCAGAACGAGGCCCCCGGCACCACCGGTGAGTGGGGCGTCTGGAAGGACCAGGGCGCCTGCTGACCACCCCCGGGTGACGGCATCGACCGAACGTGAGGACCCGGTGGCCCGGCGGCCACCGGGTCCTCCCGCGTTCCGCCGGCCGGCGACCCCTCGTGCGGTCTTCGCCCCCGAGCCTGTACGTGACCCGTACCTCATCGCGGCGGCATCCGCTGCGCCGTCGCAGGGTGGTCCGTTCCTCCGTCCGAACCGGCCCCGACCTGCTCGCGGTTGCGCCGGGCACGCCACGTCCACCCCACGTGTCCCACCAGGGCCGCGGCGACGAGGACGGCGATCACGCGCAGCGCACTCCAGGTGAGTGCGGCGCCCCGCCCGGCGGCGTCCGCTTCCGCCGCGAGGCGGGAGGAGGTCTCGATGCAGACGATCAGCGGGACGAGCAGACGGAACGGAAGGCCGGCGATCCCGGGGAGGCGCGCAAGGTTCCCGAAGAACCCCATCGGGGCGCCGAGGAGGAGCGCTGCTGTTCCCCAGACGAGGATTCCCGCCGTGTTGACTTCCGTGTCGAACCCGTCCGCGGCGTCCATTCCGATCGGTGCGGCGGGATGGAGGGCCTTGAGTCCGTAGTAGACGATCACGCCGACGGCCAGCGCCGGACAGGCCAGCAGCGCCGACTCGGCCTTCGACTTCCGGGTGTATCCGACGAGGAACCCGAAGCAGGCCCACGACCACCCCCCGGCGAACACGAGGCTCACGACCTGCGGGACCGGGCCGTCGAACGTGCCCGCGAGCGCACCGGTCGCGCCCAGCACGGCACCCGCTCCGAGGACGGCCACCGCGGCTGTGAAGCGGCGGAGAAGAGGATTCATGTCACGCTCCCTGTCTGGTGGCCGGTCAGCCGTACCGTCGCAGCAGCCCGTCCACGTACGACTCCAGCCGTTCGGCCGGCACCGCGGACGTCAGATCGCCCCGCCCCAGGTCACGCCACCCGCCAGCTGTCGGGACGCCGGATGATTTCGCTGAACGGGCCGTTCCCGTCCCCGAAGGGCAGGTCCCACGCCTCGGCCGCGTACACGGCGGGCGCGCACAGCCCCAGCGCCGCAACGCGCTTCCCGTAGTGCCGGACGAGGTCCGCCACGGTCTGCCCGCTCAGGCTGAACCCGACCAGGACGAGCGGCCCGTCCGCCGCCGCATGCGCGTCGATCACCGCTGCGGCCTGCTCGAACCGTCGCTGCAGGCTCAACTCGGCCGGTTTGCCGCTGCTTTCGCCGTGCCCCGAGAAGTCGAAGGCGACTGCGCGACAGCCGCGTGCCGCGAACTCCCGCACCGGGGGGCGCAGTCGCTCCGCGCTGCCGGTGCCCGCGCCGTGGAGCATCACGGCGGTGGGCCCGGACGGATCGCCGCCGTACACGCCGCGGATCCGCTCGCCGTCATGGACACGGGTGAAGTCGAAGAGCATGCCCTCCATTCACTCACGCTCCGGCCACGGTATCGAGGCGCGGACCGGGTACGTCCGAAAGAGACGGCCTAGCCGCCGAACAGGACGTCCTGGGCCGCCTCCCGGGCCGCCAGCCTGGCCCCCGCCAGGACCGCCGGGCCGCCCAGGGAGGTGGCGCGGACCTCCGTCGGGAGCGGGGTCAGTGCCGCGAGGCGGCGGGCCACCCGGGCGGCCAGGGACGGGCCGCCCGCCAGGCCCAGTTCGCCGCCCAGGACCACGCAGCCCGGGTCCAGGACGGCCGCGACCGCGGCGGCGCCCAGGGCCAGCCGTTCGGCCAAGGCGTCGAGGAACGGCTCCCCGGCGGCCCCGGCGACGGCCTCCTCCGCCGGGCCGCCGAAACCGTGGGCGCGGGCGAGGGCGGTGACCGCGTCCCGGCCCGCCAGGGCGTGGAAGCCGCCGCCGCAGTCGGTGGCGGAGGGCAGGCCGCCGGTGCCGGGTACGGGGAGGAAGCCGATCTCCCCCGCGCCGCCGGAGGCGCCCCGGCGCAGCCGGCCGTCCAGGACCACGGCCGCGCCGACGCCGGCACCGAGCCACAGCAGGACGAAGGAGTCCTGGTCGCGGGCGGCTCCGAGACGCTGCTCGGCGAGGGCGGCCAGGTTGGTCTCGTTCTCCACGACGACCACGGCGGGCAGGCTCCGTTGAAGGGCGGTCACGAGGTCCCGGTGCCAGGCGGGCAGGCCGCTGGTGTCGCGGAGTTCGCCGGTGGCCGGGGTTACCAGGCCGGGGGCCCCGATGACGACGGTGTGCAGGTCGGCGGCTCCGGCGCCGCGTGCGGTGCGCAGCAGCGCCTCGACCGCGTCGCCGGGGGCACCGACGGGCAGGGCGGTCTCGGCGAGGGGGTGGCCGAGCAGGTCGGTGACCACGGCGGTGACGCTGTCCGTGCGTACGTCGAGGGCGGCGAGGTGGGCGCGGTGGGCGACGATCCCGTACAGCTTGGCGTTGGGGCCGCGGCGCTGCTCGCCGGACTCGCCGGCGACCTCGATCAGCCCGGCCCCGGTGAGGCGCTCGACGAGGTCGGCGACCGAGGGACGGGAGAGGCCGGTCCGGGCCTTGAGCTGGTTGGCCGTCAGCGGCCCGGCCTCCTGGAGGAGCCGCAGGGCGAGGCGGTCGTTGATGGCGCGCGCCGTGCTCGGCGAGGCGGGGGTCGGCGTCGGGGCGGGCGCCGCGGAAGGGGCCGGAGCCGAAGCGCGAGCCGCGACCGGCGCCGGGGCCGAAACAGGAGCCGCGACCGGCGTGGCGGGCGCGACCGGCGTGGGGTTCGGGACCGGGGCGGGAGCAGGAGTCACGGCGCCCATCCTAGGGATTCACTGGCCACTAACTATCAGGCAGGGTCCCTGATAGTTTATCGCCCATGACCGGGGAAACCGACCTCAGCCCGGCGCGCCTGCGCCAAGCCCGCTTCGCGATCGCCGCCGTGTTCTGCGCGCACGGCGCCGTCACCGGCTCCTTCGCCACCCGCATCCCCTGGATCCAGGACCACGCCCAGCTCAGCGCGGGCACCCTGGGCCTCGCGCTCGCCTTCCCCGCCCTCGGCGCGGCGCTGGCGATGCCGCTGGCCGGGCGGATCAACCACCGCTTCGGGGCCCGGTCGGCGCTGCGCGCGCTGCTGGCGATGTGGACCCTGTCCCTGATCCTCCCGAGCCTCGCCCCGAACCTGCCGACCCTCTGCTTGGCGCTCTTCGTCTACGGGGCCACCTCGGGCATGTCGGACGTGGCCATGAACGCGCTGGGCGTGGAGACCGAGAACCGGCTCGGCCGCTCGGTCATGTCCTCCCTGCACGGCATGTGGAGCCTGGGCGCCCTCTTCGGCTCCGCCGCCGGTACGGTCGCCGCGCACACCGGCGCGGACGCCCGGCTTCACCACCTGATCGCGGCGGTCGCGCTGACCGCGGCGGGGCTGGTCGCCGTACAGGGCGTACTGGACCTGAGGAGCGATCAGGAGGCCCAGGCGCCCCCGCACTTCGCGCTCCCCCCGAAGTCGGCACTGCTGATCGGCGCCGTCGGTTTCTGCGCGGTCTTCGCGGAGGGCGCGAGCCTGGACTGGTCCGCAGTGTACCTGCGGGACGTGCTGCACACGGACGCGGGGCTGGCCGCCGCCTCCACCACCGCCTTCGCGCTCACCATGGCCGTCGCCCGCCTCGTCGGGGACCGTGTGGTGGACCGGTTCGGGCCGGTGCGCACGGTCCGGGCCGGCGGGGCGCTGGCCACCGCGGGCGGGCTGCTCGTGGTCCTCGTCCGGCATCCCGGGGCGGCGCTGGCCGGCTTCGGGCTGATCGGGCTCGGCATCGCGGTCGTGGTGCCGCTGGCCTTCGCGGCCGCGGCGCGCAGCGGGCCCGCCCCGGCGCAGGCCATCGCCGGCGTCGCGACGATCACGTACACCTCGGGGCTGATCGCGCCGTCCGCGATCGGCGCCGTCGCGGACGCCACCTCGCTCGTGGTCTCCTTCGGCCTGGTCACCCTGCTGGCGTTCGCGCTGATCGCGGGCGCCGCCGTACTGCGGCCGAAGCCGGTGGCGGAGGAAGCCGCGCGGGGCGACCGGGACGAACCTGCGGATATACGGCCGTAACATATCGCTGGCCGCCGAGGCCCTCTCGTCGACGCGGCGCCGGTGGGGCGCCGTTCCGGCGACGGGGTCCCGCGGCCTGGACGCTCGACCGGCCGGCGGAAACGGAAGTGGTGGAACATGGGCCTCGGCGTGCGCTGGACCCTGCACGGAGACGGGCGGACCCCCGCCCCGGGCGCGGTGGTCCGGCCGGACGAGCGGCTGTCGTGGCCGCGTACCGCCGGGCTGGGCGCCCAGCACGTGGTGGCGATGTTCGGGGCGAGCTTCGTCGCCCCGGTCCTGATGGGCCTGGACCCCAACCTCGCCATCATGATGTCCGGCGTCGCGACGGCCGTCTTCCTGCTCGCCACGCGCGGACGGGTCCCCTCGTACCTGGGCTGCTCCCTCTCCTTCGTCGGGGTCGCCGCGGCGATCAGGGCGGGCGGCGGGGACAGCGCGGTGGTCACCGGCGCGGTCTTCGTGGTCGCGGTGGCGCTCTTCCTCGCCGGGCTCGCGGTGCGGCACTTCGGTGCGCGGATCATCCACGCGGCGATGCCGCCGGTGGTGACGGGCGCGGTCGTGATGCTGATCGGCTTCAACCTGGCGCCGGTCACGGCCTCGACGTACTGGCCGCAGGACCAGTGGACGGCGTTGCTGGTCATGGCGTTCACCGGGCTGGCCGTGGTGTGCCTGCCCGGGTTCTGGTCGCGCATCGCGATCTTCCTCGGGCTGGTCTTCGGGTACGCGATCTCCTGGGTCTTCGACCTCGTCTTCGGGAAGATCAACTCACCGGTGGGCGGCGGCGGGGCCGTGGACCACTGGCGCCTGGACCTGTCCGGGGTCGGCAAGGCCGACTGGATCGGGCTGCCCGCCTTCCACGCGCCGGCCTTCGAGTGGTCGGCCATCCTGATCGCCCTGCCCGTGGTGATCGCGCTGATCGCCGAGAACGCCGGGCACATCAAGGCCGTCGGCGAGATGACGGGCGATCCGCTCGACGACCAGCTCGGCACCGCCATCGCCGCCGACGGCGCCGCGTCCATGCTCTCCACGGCGGTCGGCGGCCCGCCGAACACCACGTACTCCGAGAACATCGGCGTCATGGCGGCCACCCGCGTCTACTCCACCGCGGCGTACTGGGCCGCGGCCGCGTTCGCCCTGCTCTTCGGCCTGTGCCCGAAGTTCGGCGCGGTCGTCGCCGCGATCCCGGGCGGGGTGCTCGGCGGCATCACCGTCATCCTGTACGGCATGATCGGCCTGCTCGGCGCCCAGATCTGGCTGAACGCCCGGGTGGACCTGCGCAATCCGCTGAATCTGGTGCCGGCCGCGGCGGGCATCATCATCGGCATCGGCGGGGTCCAGCTCAAGATCACCGACACCTTCGAACTCGGCGGCATCGCGCTCGGCACGATCGTGGTGGTCGGCGGCTACCACGCCCTGCGGTACTTCGCCCCCGCCCACCTCAAGCGGCAGAAGCCCCTCCTCGACTCCGGCACCTCCGCCTACGACGACCCGGACGGGCGGGACGGGCCGGGCGACCCGGACGGACCGGACGGGCGCCGCGGACCGGACGGCGAAGGCGGCCCGGACAAGCCCCGTTGACGCGTTTTCGCCCGAACCGGCGAAGCGTACGGCCAAGGTCCCCGCATCCGGGCCGCCGCCTGCGACCCTGCCTCCCATGGAAGCGGTGCTGGCGCGGATGCGCGCCCTGGACGAGCGGCTCCCCCCGCAGGACGGTGTCGCCGTCTTCAACCGGGTCTACCTGACGGTGACGGAGACCCTGCACCGGCGCATCGGGCGCGGGGACTTCCCCGCGCCCCGACGGGCGCAGACCCTCGGCGTGCGGTTCGCCGAGCACTACCTGGCGGCGGTGGAGGCGGACCGGGCCCCGGCCTGCTGGCGTCCGCTGCTCCAGCACCGCCGCCATCCCGGCGTCCGCCCCCTGCAGCACGCCCTGGCCGGGATCAACGCGCACATCGGCCACGACCTGGCGGTGGCCGTCGTGGCGACCTGCGTCGCCCTGGACTGCGAACCGGCCGCGCTGGAAGCGGACTTCGACCGGGTCGGCGACACCCTCGTGGCGCTGGAGGAGCACATCCGCGAGGAGCTGATGCCGGGCCCGGACCTCCTGGAGATCGCCGACCCGCTGACCCACCTCGTCGGCTCCTGGAGCCTGGACCGCGCCCGCGCCGGCGCCTGGGCGGCGGCCCGGCTGCTGTGGACCCTGCGCCGCACGCCCGACCTGGCGGAGGAGTTCCGCGAGTCCCTGGACGCGGGCGTCGGCCTGGTCGGCCGCTGCCTGCTGACCCCGGTCGCGGTGGCGTGCCCCGCCCGCCCCGCGGGGCATCCGGGCCGTACGGGCCTGCTCGGCTGCCGCTGACGGCGCGGGAACGTGGGAACGGGCCGTCGCCGCGCTGCTCGCGCGGGGACGGCCCGTCGTTCTGTTGCCCGGGGACTCAGTCCTCCGGGAGTTCCACCGGGGCGATGTCGTCGTAGCGGTCGCCGGGGCCCGGGTTGGAGGCGTCGGTGGAGCCGCCGAGGTGGTGCATCACGCCCCAGACCGCGTTCAGCGCGGTCTGCACGGCGCCCTCGGCCCAGCCCGCCGTCCAGGAGATGTCGTCGCCCGCGAGGAAGATGCCGCGCTTGTCCTCGGGGAGGCGGTCCTGCATGAAGTGGGTGAACAGGCGTCGCTGGTAGCGGTAGTGGCCCGGCAGGTTGGCCTTGAACGCGCCCATGAAGTAGGGCTCGTTCTCCCAGGACACGGTGACCGGGTTGCCGATGACGTGACGGCGGATGTCGACGTTCGGGTAGATCTCGCCCAGGGACTTCAGCATGACCTCCATCCGCTCGTTCGCGGACAGCGGCAGCCACTTCAGGCTGTCGTCGCACCACGTGTACGAGAGGCAGATGACGGCGGGCTTGTCCGGGCCGTTGTCCAGCAGGTAGGTGCCGCGCGTCATGCGGTCGGTGAGGGTCATCGACATGACGTCGCGGCCCGTCGACTCGTCCTTGTCCAGCCAGAACGGCCGGTCCACCGGCACGAACAGCTTCGACGACTCCATGTAGTGGGTGCGCTCGATCGCCGTCCAGTGGTCGATCGGGAACAGCGTGTCGTCGCACTCGATCTTGGAGAGCAGCATCCACGACTGGGCCGTGAAGATCGCGGCGCGGTAGGTGCGGATGTCGCCGGAGGAGTCGGTGACCGTGATGCGGTTGCCGGCCGTGCGGTGCAGGCGGGTGACCGCCGGGCGCGGGGTGCCGCCGTGGAGGGAGGACAGCGAGGTCCCCTGCGCCCAGTGCACGATCTTCTCGGGCTCGCGCTCCCACAGGCGCAGCGGGAGCTGCTGCGAGCCGCCCACGATGCCGCGGTGGTGGTCGTCGGCCTCGGTGTAGACGACGCGCAGGATCTCCAGGATGGAGTTCGGGAAGTCGGTGTCCCAGCCGCCGGTGCCGAAGCCGACCTGGCCGAAGATCTCGCGCTTGCGGAAGGACTGGAAGGCCTCGGACTTGCAGAGGAACCCGTAGAAGGTCTCGTCGTCGAGCTTCTCGACGAGCTTGGCCCAGATCTCGCGGATGCGCGGGACGTCCCGTTCGCGCATCGCGGTGTTCATGTCGGAGAAGTCGGCGCCCTCGTCGAGGCAGTCGTTCCACGCGGCGGCGACGTCGCGGTAGACCTGCGGGAGGTCGGCGATGGTCTCGGCGTAGTGGGACTCGCCCTTGAGGTCCACGACCGTCGAGGGGGTGGCCTCGGACAGCGGGTTCGGGAAGGGCTCGGTGACCAGGCCGACGAGGTCGATGTAGTGCTGCAGGGCCGTGGAGGACGGCGGGAAGCGCATGGCGCCCATCTCCGCGGTCAGTCCCTCGGTGCCGGCGCCCTCGAAGCCGACGGTCCGCAGCCGGCCGCCGATCTGGTCGGCTTCGTAGACGACGGGCTTCAGGCCCATCTTCATCAGCTCGTAGGCCGAGATGATGCCGGAGAGCCCGCCGCCGATCACGGCGACCTCGGTGCCGAGCTCGGTGGCCGGGAGCTGGCCCAGGCCCGCCGGGTGGGCGAGGAAGTCGTCGTACGCGTACGGGAAGTCCGGGCCGAACATGGTGATCGGCGGCTGTCCGTCGCTGTGCGGGACGGCGGTGGTGGGCACCGTGGACGTCATGGGGTACGGCTCCTTGCGGGCGGCAGGCTGGGGGAAGTGGTCTCAGACGAGGGAGGCGTAGAGCCCCGGGCGGCGGTCGCGCAGGTACGGGTTGGCCCTGCGCGAGGCGCTCAGCAGCTCGGGATCGGCCTCGCCGAACACCAGCTCCTCGCCGCGTCCGGCCCGGGTCCGGGTGACCCCGTCGGGGCTCGCCAGGCAGCTGAGTCCGACGAACTCGAACTCGCCCTCCGGGCCGGTGCGGTTGACGTACGCGATGTACATCTGGTTCTCGAAGGCCCGTACGGGGACGAGCTGTTCGGCGACGAACTGGAAGGGGTGCATCTGCGCGGTCGGCACCAGGAGGAGGTCGGTGCCGGCGAGCGCGTGGGCCCGGACGTTCTCCGGGAACTCCACGTCGTAGCAGATCATGATGCCGACCCGCAGGCCCCCGAGGTCGGCCTGGACGACGGGGGTGTCGCCGGGGGTGAAGGCTTCCTGCTCGAAGGGGCCGAAGAGGTGGGTCTTGCGGTAGTTCGCGAGCGGGACGCCGTCTGCGCCGATGAGCTGCGCCGCGTTGAAGACGGCGTCGCCCCCGCGCTCGGGGTAGCCGTACAGGACGGCAACCCCGTGGCGCCGGGCGATCTCGCCGATGGCGACGGCGGACGGGCCGTCGGCCGGTTCGGCGAGGGCGGCGATGTCCTCGGTCTCCAGGGCGTACCCGGTGAGGAACATCTCCGAGGTCACGAGGAGCCCGGCCCCGCTCCGCGCGGCGTGCGCGGCGGCTCCGTCGAGCGCCTTGAGGTTCTCGGCGGTGTCGCCGAGCCGTCCGGAGCTCTGGAGGAGGGCGGTGCGCAGCGGGGGCATGGACTACCTCTGTGGCAGGAGGGGTGGGGGTCCTACGACGGTACGTGCGCGCGTTCGACGCGGACAAGCCGTGACCGTTGCGCTCTGCGCATCGATTCGTTGCGCATTGCGCGGCCTGTCCGGCGATTCGTTGCGCGGGGCCTTCTCAGACCCCCACGGGCCCCCTGCGGGCCCCCTGAGGAACCCCCCGGGAGCCCTCTCAGCGGGCCGTACGGAAGGCCGGGTGGGCCGCCAGGAGCCGCAGGTCGTCGAGGATGTCGGGGGTGTGGTTGGAGACGACGCGGCCGCTCCAGGTGTCGCAGAGCGCGGGCACGTCCGACGGACCGGCGTCAGGGTGGCCGGCGGCCTCGTAGGCGCGGCGCAGGGCGGTGTGACCGGGCGCGTCGGGGTCGGCGCCGAGGACGGTGGCGGCGACGGAGTCCCTCAGCCCCAGCCGGGCGAGGGCCTCGGCCACCCGGGCGGAGCGGGGACAGTCGGCGTACAGGTACAGGTGGTAGCGGTGCGGAACCGGCGAGAAGCCGGCGCCGATGCGGCCGCGCGGGGCGGGGGCCGGAGCGGTGCGGGGCAGGACGGTGGGCGACATGGCACTCCTGGGACTGGCGCGGGGGTCGCCGGGGCGTGGCGGGGCCGGGGCGCGGTGGGGCGCGCGGCCGGGCCGTCCGTCAGCACGGCGTACCGGGTACGGGTGTGGCGGGTACGGGCCTGCCGGGTGGGGCCGGGCGGCCTCGTACGGGCCTCTCGGGGTACGGGGTCCGGGGCTCAGGCGCGGGGGCCGAAGGCGCTGCGGACGCGCAGGAGGTCGATGTGCAGGCGCCGGGTCAGCCACCAGCGCCGGGGGGTCCGCGTCCGGGTGTGCGTGGGGTCCGTCCGCACCGGTCGCACCCCCGTTCCGTCCTCGGCGGCCCGTCCCGCGGTGGTGAGACGTCCCGCGGCGGGCACCGGCCGTCGCGGCCGTCCCCCGCAGTCTCGGGGCGGGCGCCGGGAGCCGTCAAGAAGGCGACGGGCACCGATAGCGCCGCCGCGCCGGGGAGCGCCCGGGAAAGGCCCGGGGAGAAGGAGCCCGGACGCACGTCTCCCGACGCGCTCGGCCATCGCGATGGCCGGGGAGCGGACGCGGCCGGCGGGAGGGCCGGACATCAGCGCGGTGTGCCCGCACCCCGGGTACCGGGGCAGGGGCCGGCCGGGCGCCGGGTCCGCGCGGTGGGCCGCGGCGGTCCGTGAGCGGGGTGACAGCCCGTTCCTGCACGTGGCGCGGGAGAACGCGGAGGGGGGTGCGGCCGTACGGGTCGACGGGGTTCGCGCGCGGCGCGAGCCGCGCTTCCCGGGCTGCGCACGCCGCCCGGGGCGGCCTGATCCGGCGCCGGTCTCCCACGGCGGGGTTTCGCGGGCCGCCCAGTGGTCACACGCGGGGACAACCCACGGAGAGGAACTGACATGTCCGACGTCGCACGCCAGCCCGGTTCCGCGCAGCGCTCCTGGCAGTGGCAGTCCCGCGCCGCCTGCCGGGACCTGGGGTCCGGGCGGTTCTTCCACCCCGCCGGAGAGCGGGGCGACGACCGCGAGGAGCGCGACGCGGCGGCCAAGCGGGTCTGCGCGGGCTGCCCGGTGCGCAGCGCCTGTCTGGCGCACGCGCTGCACACCCGCGAGCCGTTCGGCGTCTGGGGCGGCCTGACGGAGGAGGAACGCCGGGCGCTGCTGGAGGGGCGCGAGCCCGCCCTGTCGGGACGCGGCCGTCGGTAGCGGGGCGCCGTACCCGCGGGGCGCCGTACCCGCCGAGCGGCTCGCACCGGCCGGGTACCGGGACCGCCACCGCCACCGCCCTAGGGGCGTCGTCACAGTCGTTCCGTACGCCGCACGGCAGGAACGAGTGTGACGACACCCTCTAGGCGGGCGCTCCCGAGGTGAAGCGCCGCAGCAGCGGCGAGAGGACCAGGACGGACTTCGTCCGCTCCACGAACGGCTCCCCGGCGATCCGCTCCAGTACCCGTTCGAAGTGCCGCATGTCGGAGGCGAAGACCTGCACGAGGGCGTCCGCGTCGCCGGTGACGGTCGACGCGGACACCACTTCGGGGTACCGCTCCAGGCCCCGCCGGATGTCGTCCGGCGAGGTGTTGTGGCGACAGTAGATCTCGATGAAGCCCTCGGTCTCCCAGCCCATCGCGGCGGGGTCCACGCGGACGGTGAAGCCCGTGATGGCGCCTTCCGCACGGAGCCGGTCCACGCGCCGCTTCACGGCGGGGGCGGAGAGCCCGACCTCGGAGCCGATGTCCGCGTAGGAGCGGCGGGCGTCCTCGGCGAGGGCGTGCACGATGCGTTCGTCGAGATCGTTCAGTCGCACAGAGGGTGGATCACTTCTCTTCGGCGGCCTCCGCGGCCGGGGTGGCCTCGGAGGCGACAGTGGCCAGGCTGGAGCGGCGCATGCCGTAGAAGAAGTAGAGCACGAGCCCGACCGCCATCCAGCCACCGAACACGGCCCAGGTGGATCCCGGCAGCTCGGTCATCAGGTAGGCGCAGAAGAGGAAGCCCAGGATGGGCGTGACGGGGAAGAGCATCACCTTGAAGGTGCGGTTCATGTCGGGGCGGGTGTAGCGCAGGATGACGACCGCGATGTTGACGAGGCCGAAGGCGAAGAGCGTGCCGATGCTGGTGGCGTTCGCCAGCTCACCGAGCGGGATGGTGGCGGCCAGGATCCCGCAGAAGAGGCAGACGATGATCGTGTTGATGCGCGGGGTGCCGGTCTTCGGGTCGACCTTGGCGAAGGCCTTCGGGATCAGGCCGTCGCGGGACATCGCGAAGAGGATGCGGGTCTGGCCGTAGAGGACGGCGAAGACGACGCTGGCGATGGCGACGACCGCGCCCGCCGCGAGGACGACGCTCCAGAAGGAGTGTCCGGTGACGTTCTCCATGATCTTGGCCAGGGCGGCCTCGCTGCCCTCGAACTCCTGCCACGGCATGGCGCCGACCGCGACCAGGGCGACGAGGCAGTACAGGGCGGTGACGATGCCCAGCGAGAGCATGATCGCGCGCGGCAGGTCCTTCTTCGGGTTCTTGGCCTCTTCACCTGCGGTGGAGGCGGCGTCGAAGCCGATGTACGAGAAGAAGAGCATCGCGGCGGCGGTGCTGATCGCGGTGACGCCGAGCGGGGCCAGCGGGGTGTAGTTGCCGGCCTTGATGCCCATGAAACCGATGACGCAGAAGAGCACCAGCGTCACGATCTTGATGCCGACCATGATCGAGTTGATCCGGGCGCTCTCCTTGGCGCCGCGGAGCAGGAAGACCATGCACAGCAGGACCACGACCAGGGCCGGAAGGTTGATGTACCCGTTCTCGCCGAGCGGGGCGGAGAAGGCCTCGGGAATGGTCAGGCCGAGCGTCCCGTCGAGGAGCTCGTTGAGGTACTGGCCCCAGCCGACGGCGACGGCCGCGACCGAGACGCCGTACTCCAGGATCAGGCACCAGCCGCAGACCCAGGCGACGAGCTCGCCCATGGTGGCGTAGGCGTACGAGTACGAGGAGCCCGAGACCGGTATGGAGCCCGCCAGCTCGGCGTAGGAGAGGGCGGAGAACAGGGCGGTCAGGCCCGCGATGATGAAGGCGATGAAGACGGCCGGGCCGGCGATCGGAGTGGCCTCGCCGAGCACGACGAAGATGCCGGTGCCCAGGGTGGCGCCGATGCTGATCATGGTCAGCTGCCACATCGTGAGCGAGCGCCTGAGCGCTCCGCCCTCACCCTGGCCGCCCTCGGCGACCAGCTGCTCGACGGGCTTGCGGCGCAGCAGCGGGTGGGCGGGCCTGCGGGGCTCGGACGAGAGCGGTGGCGCCTGGCCGTGATCGAGCACGAGGGGACTCCTTGGTCGCTGCGGGTGGGGGGTGTGAGGCATCGACCGCAGCGGTCCGGAGCAGGAGCAGGCAGAGCCTGGGCATGGGGACCGCCGAGCAGGCGGTCCACGCCACTCCACGTACAGCGAGTGAGCCTACGAGCTGAGTGATACCGCCCGTAATGCACCATCCTTGCACATTGGCGGACGATCGTTGCGCGGATCCGTTCTCCACGGTCCTTTGTTGCGTACGGATGATCGATCGCTGCGCAGGCCACTTCGAACCCGGTTCTTGACACCTCGTCAGATCTGCCGCAGCGTGCCGCCGTGGACCCGCAGGCCCGCCCGATCGACGCCCCCCGGCGGCGGTGGAACCGGTCCCCGCGGGGTACGGGTGAACCCGGCGGCTCCGGGGTGGGCGGGGCGGCCTGAGGAGAGAGGGTGGACCCCGTGGGCACGGACATGGGTACGGACACGGGCACGGGTACGGGCCCAGGCACGGGTACGGGCACAGGCACAGGGAGGGGTACCGGCATGGGCGCGGGGAGGGGTACCGGCATGGGCGCGGGGAGGGGTACGGATACGGGGACGGACTCGGGGGCGAGGGCGGGCACGGACACCGGCACCGGCACCGGTGGCGGGTGGCAGGATCCCGGACCGTTCCTGCGCGGCGTGGCCTGGCTGGACGGGGGCCGCCCGGTGCGCGCCGACCCGGCGGACACCATGCGGCTGCCCTGGGACACCGGCGAACGCGCCGGCCTGCCCATCGGGGTCCGGCTGGAGTTCACCACCGCGACGGCCCGGGCGGTCGAGATCCACTACCGGGCCACCCTGCCCGGCCCCACCGACGCGCTGCACGACCTCGCGCACGGCTTCGCCCTGTGGGACCGCCACGGGGTGGTCTCGGAGGTGTTCACCGAACCGGCGGCGGAGTCCGTGGTGCGCATCGAACTGGGCGGCGGCACAGGCCCGTTCACCATCCACCCGCCCGAGACGCAGTCCCCGCTGGTGCTCGGGCTGCGCGGGATCGGCGGCGGCCTCGCCCCGGCGCCGTCCGCCCCGCGCTGGGTGGTGCACGGCGACTCCATCACCGAGGGCTGGTGGTCCACGCGCCCCGCCCACGGCTGGCCCGCGGTCGCCGGCCGCGCCCTGAGCTGGGACACGGTCAACCTCGGCTACGCGGGGGCCGCGCGCGGCGAACTGGCCACCGCCGAGCAGCTCGCCGGACTGCCCGCCGATGTCCTCACGCTCGCCTTCGGCACCAACTGCTGGTCCCGGGTGCCATTCTCGGCTCCGCTGCTGTACGAAACCACGCGCGCCTTCCTCGAACTGGTCCGCCAGGGGCACCCCCGGACCCCGCTGCTGCTGGTCTCCCCGCTCCTGCGGCCCGACGCCGAGCGCACCCCGAACCGGCTCGGCGCCACCCTGGGCGCCCTGCGCGACGCGATGGAGCGCGCCACCCGGGACCGGATCGCGGCCGGGGACGACCGTCTCGCCGTGCTCCCGGGCCGTGACCTGCTCGGACCCGAGCACCTCGCGGACGGACTGCACCCCAACGACTCGGGGCACCAGGTCCTCGGCCTCGCTGTGGTCACGGCGCTGCGGCGCGCCGGGTTCGACGCGGGGTGAGTGAAAGAGCCCACACCGGACTCCGTGAACGGATCGCGCCCATCACCCCGTGTCCTGGGCACAGTTGCCGCCGCTCCGGCGGAGACAACATGACGGACACACACGTGGGAGATCGACATGGGCATGAAGCGCGGAACCACCTTTGCAGCGGCAGCGATCGTCGTCGCCCTGGCGGCGACGGCCTGTGGCCCGTCGGACGACAAGGCCGCCGACACCACCCAGCCCGCCGGTGCCGCCTCCGCCCAGGACCCCTACGGCGCTCCGGTGGCGGACGCGGCCGCCGGGGCCGGGGCCGGGGCCGGGGCCAAGCCCGCCGGCCAGCTCGCGGCGGCCGCCGACGCGCAGCTCGGGCAGGTCCTCACCGACGGCTCCGGCCTCACCCTCTACCGCTTCGACAAGGACGTCGCCAAGCCGCCGAAGTCCAATTGCGAGGGCGACTGCGAGAAGACCTGGCCGGTGGTCTCCGCGGGCGACGTCACCGCCGCCGCCGGGATGGACCCCGCCCTGCTGGGCGAGGTCGAGCGCACCGACGGCAGCAAGCAGCTGACGGTGGCCGGCTGGCCCGCGTACCGCTTCAACAAGGACACCAAGGCGGGCGACGTCAACGGCCAGGGCGTCGGCGGCGTCTGGTTCGCCTTCGGCCCGGACGGCAAGAAGGCCGCCAAGGCCGCCGCGGCCGCCCCGGCGCCGGCGCCGGCCCCCGAGGAGGGGGGCGCCGGAGCGGGCGGTGCGGTCGAGGCGGACGCGGCGCTCGCCGTCGCCAACGACCCCAAGCTGGGCGATCACATCGTCGACGGGAAGGGCATGACCGTCTACCGGTTCAAGCCCGACACGCAGTGGCCGATGGTCTCCAAGTGCGAGGGCGCCTGCCTGGAGAAGTGGCCGGCCGTGCCCCCGGTGGACAAGGCGAACGCCAAGGGGATCATCGAGAAGAACTACCGGGTCCTGGACCGTCCGGACGGCAAGAAGCAGCAGAGCGTCGACTGCTGGCCCGTCTACACCTTCTCCGGCGACAAGAAGGCCGGTGACACCAACGGCCAGGGCGTCGGCGGCACCTGGTACGCCGTGTCCCCCGACGGCAAGCTGATCACCGTCAAGTAGCCGCGGACCGCGGACCCCGCCCGCGACCCCACCTCCCCCACCGACCGGAACCGCGCGGCCCCCGCCCCCCTCCCCCCGGGCGGGGGCCGCGCACCGTTCCGCCCCGGCGCGGCCGTGCCTACACTCGGCGGCATGCTGCGCGTACTGGCCGTCGACGACGAGAAGCCGCTCCTGGAGGAACTCCTCTTCCTGCTGCGCTCCGACCCCCGGATCCACCGCGCGGAGGGCGCCTCGGACGCCACCGGGGCCCTGCTCCGGATCACCCGGGCGCTGGAGGGCGGGCCGGACGGGGACGACGGCATCGACGTGGTCTTCCTCGACATCCACATGGCCGGGCTGACGGGCCTGGACATCGCCCGCCTGCTGGCCGGGTTCGCCCGGCCGCCGTTGATCGTGTTCGTCACGGCCCACGAGGGCTTCGCCGTACAGGCCTTCGACCTCAAGGCCGTGGACTACGTGCTGAAACCCGTGCGTCCCGAGCGTCTGGCCGAGGCCGTCCGCCGCGCGTGCGCGCAGCTGGGCCGCGGTGCCGGGGAGGTCCCTCCCGGTACGGGGACCACGTCCGCCGCGCCGGTCGCGGCGGTGCCCGCGGCCGCCGTACCCGGTCAGCGCCGGCCCGGCGCCGGGGTGCCCGCAGCCGACCGCGTCCCGGACCAGATCGCCGTCGAACTGGGCGGGGTCACCCGCTTCGTGGCCATCGCCGACATCGCGTACGTGGAGGCCCAGGGCGACTACGCTCGGCTGCACACCGACGGCGGCAGCCACCTGGTGCGCATCCCCCTGTCGACGCTGGAGGAGCGCTGGGCGGCCCGCGGGTTCGTCCGGATCCACCGCCGCCACCTGGTGGCGCTGCGCCGGATCGACGAGCTCCGGCTGGACGCGGGCACGACCAGCGTCCGGGTCGGGACGGCGGAGCTCCAGGTGAGCCGCCGGCACGCGCGGGAGCTGCGGGACCTGCTGACCCGCCACGCGACCGGCTGAGGACGGCCGCCGGGGGCGCGGCCATCGGGGGCGCGGCCATCCGACGCCCGCCGCCCACCCCGGACCGCGCCGACCGCCGCCGCCCGCGTCCGGGCCCGCGCACGGTCCGGTTCACGCCTGTTGCCCCTTCCCGGGCCGTGCATAGACTCCGGTCACCCTCCTCCAGCCGAAGGACCGACCGGTGAACCAGACGTACGCGCTGACCGCGGTCGCCGTCGTCGTCCTCGTCACCGTCCTGGTCGGCGCGCTGGGCCTGCGGATATCGCGGACCACCTCCGACTTCTACGTCGCCTCGCGCACCGTGGGCCCGCGGCTGAACGCGGCCGCCATCAGCGGGGAGTACCTCTCCGCCGCCTCCTTCCTCGGGGTGGCCGGGCTCGTGCTGCTCCAGGGCCCCGAGATGCTCTGGTACCCGGTGGGCTACACGGCCGGCTACCTGGTGCTCCTCGTACTGGTCGCGGCCCCGCTGCGCCGCTCGGGCGCGTACACGCTGCCGGACTTCGCGGAGGCCCGGCTGGAGTCGCAGGCCGTGCGCAGCATCGCGGTGCTGTTCGTGGTCGGGGTCGGCTGGCTGTACCTGCTGCCGCAGCTCCAGGGCGCCGGGCTGACCCTGGAGATCCTCACCGGCGCGCCGCACTGGGTGGGCGGGGTGGTCGTCGCCGTCGTGGTCGGCGCCGCCGTGGCCGCCGGCGGAATGCGCAGCATCACCTTCGTACAGGCCTTCCAGTACTGGCTCAAGCTCACCGCGCTGCTGGTCCCGGCGTTCTTCCTGGTGGCCGCCTGGGCCGGGGACGGCGCCCCGCGCGCCTCCTTCGACGCCCCGGCCGTGTTCGGCCGGCACACCTCCGTCACGGTCGCCGAGGACGTACGGCTGTCGGTGGAGGCGCCGCTCGCCGTGACGGTCACGGGCCAGGTGGACGGGCGGGCGTACGAGGCGGCCCCGCTGGTCCTCGCCGCCGGGGAGCACTCCGTACGGGCGCACGCGCGGCTGGAGTTCACCCCCGGCACCCCCGTCCCGGGCACCCGGACGGAGGCCGGGCTCGGCGTGTCCAGCTGGTCGGAGCCGCTGTCGGGCGACGAGCGCGGGTACCGGCTGTACGCGACGTACGGGCTGATCCTCGCCACCTTCCTCGGCACGATGGGGCTGCCGCACGTGGCCGTGCGCTTCTACACCAGCCCCAACGGGCGGGCCGCGCGCCGCACCACGCTGGTCGTGCTCGGGCTGGTCGGCGTCTTCTACCTGCTGCCGCCGGTGTACGGGGCGCTGGGCCGGATCTACGCCCCCGAACTGGCCCTGACCGGCGACGCGGACGCGGCCGTGCTGGTCCTGCCGGAGCGGATGCTGGGCGGGCTGCTCGGGGAGCTGCTGGGGGCGCTGCTGGCCGGGGGCGCCTTCGCCGCGTTCCTGTCGACGGCCTCGGGGCTGACCATGGCGGTGGCCGGGGTGCTGCACCAGGACGTGCTGCCCTCGCGCGGGGTGCGCAGCTTCCGCCGGGCGGTGCTCGTCGCGGTCCTGGTGCCGCTGGCCGGGAGCGTGGCTGCCCGGGACGTGCCGGTGGCGGACGCGGTGGGGCTGGCGTTCGCCGTGTCGGCCTCGTCGTTCTGCCCGCTGCTGGTGCTGGGGATCTGGTGGCGCGGGCTGACCCCGCCGGGCGCGGTGGCCGGACTGGTCACCGGGGGCGGGGCGGCGCTGAGCGCGGTGCTGACGACCCGTGCGGGGCTGGCCCCGGCCGGCTGGGCGCACACGCTGCTGGCGTGGCCGGCGGCCTGGTCGGTGCCGCTGGGGTTCCTGACCATGGTCCTGGTGTCACTGGGCACCCGCGCGCGCGTACCGGGCGGCACCGCGGCCACCCTGGCCCGGCTGCACCTGCCGGAGGGCGTCGCCGGCGACCGGGTGGGGGGCGTCCGGTGACCGGGGCGGTGACCGTGCTCCTCGCGGTGGCGGCGGCGGCCCTGCTGCTGGCGGCGGGCTGGGCGGCGGGGCGGTTGCACGCCCGGCACGACGGCCGGGCGGCGGTCGACCTGGGGACGCCGGTGGAGCGGGCCACCTTCCACACCCTGCACACCGCCTCGCTGGCGGCTCCCCCGCTGCGCGCCGGGCTGACCGAGGACGCGGCCCGCAAGGCGGCCCGCCGGCTGCGGTCGCTGCTGGGCACGGAGGCCCTGTGCCTGACCGACCGGGAGTCGGTGCTGGCCTGGGACGGGCCGGGGGCCGACCACCACGGGCGGCGGGCGATGGCCCGGGTCGCGGAGACGCTGGACTCCGGGCGCAGCCAGAGCGTGCGCACCGGGTGCGAGCGGCCCGACTGCCCGCTGAAGTGGGCGGTGGTGGCCCCCCTCACCGGCGAGGACGGGATGCTGGGCGCGCTGGTGGCGTACGGGTCGCGGGAGTCGGCGGTGCTGGTGCGGGCGGCGACCGAGGTCGCGCGCTGGGTCTCCGTACAGCTGGAGCTCTCCGAGCTGGACCGGTCGCGGACGCGGCTGATGGAGGCGGAGATCAAGGCGCTGCGGGCGCAGATCTCCCCCCACTTCATCTTCAACTCCCTGGCGGCGATCGCCTCGTTCGTGCGGACCGATCCGGAGCGGGCCCGGGACCTGCTGCTGGAGTTCGCGGACTTCACCCGGTACTCCTTCCGCCGGCACGGGGAGTTCACCGCGCTGGCCGACGAGCTGCGCTCCATCGAGCAGTACCTCGCCCTGGCCGGGGCGCGGTTCGGGGACCGGCTGAAGGTGACCCTGCGGGTGGCGCCCGAGGTGCTGCCGGTGGCGCTGCCGTTCCTCTGCCTCCAGCCGCTGGTGGAGAACGCCGTCAAGCACGGGCTGGAGGACTCCACCGCGGAGTGCCGCATCACCATCGCCGCGCGGGACGCGGGCTCGGAGGCCGTGATCACGGTGGAGGACAACGGGGTGGGGATGGAACCGGACCTGCTGCGCCGGATCCTGGCCGGGGAGCGGGGCGGCTCGTCCTCGGGGGTCGGACTGCCCAACGTCGACGAGCGGCTCCGGCAGGTGTACGGGGACCCGTACGGGCTGGTGGTCGAGACGGGGGTCGGCGCGGGCATGAAGGTGACGGTACGGATCCCGAAGTACCGTGCGGGCGTGCACAGTTCACCGCCGGGCGACGGCCCCGCCGGGCCCTGACGCGCACGCCTGGCCCTGACGCGCGCGGCGGGCGCGGCGTTGCGGCAGGCGCGGCGTTGCGGCGTTGCGGCGTTGCGGCAGGCACCCGGGCCGGGAACGCCCGTGGCCCCGGCCGTCCTCGCGGGACGGCCGGGGCCACGGGGAGGCGCACCGCCGGGAACTAGCTCCAGCTGGCGTGCAGCGGCTTGCCCTCGGCGTAGCCGGCGGCGGACTGGATGCCGACCACGGCTTTCTCCTCGAACTCCGCGAGGGAGGCGGCACCGGCGTAGGTGCAGGAGGAGCGGACGCCCGCGATGATCGAGTCGATCAGGTCCTCGACGCCCGGGCGGGCCGGGTCGAGGAACATGCGCGAGGTGGAGATGCCCTCCTCGAACAGCGCCTTGCGGGCACGGTCGTAGGCGGACTCCTCGGAGGTGCGGTTGCGGACCGCGCGGGCCGAGGCCATGCCGAAGGACTCCTTGTAGAAGCGCCCGTCGGCGGACTGCTGGAGGTCGCCCGGGGACTCGTACGTCCCGGCGAACCAGGAGCCGATCATGACGTTGGAGGCGCCGGCGGCCAGCGCCATCGCCACGTCGCGCGGATGGCGGACGCCGCCGTCGGCCCACACGTGCTTGCCGTACTTCTTGGCCTCGGCGGCGCACTCCAGCACTGCGGAGAACTGCGGGCGGCCCACGCCGGTCATCATGCGGGTGGTGCACATGGCGCCGGGGCCCACACCGACCTTGATGATGTCGGCGCCGGCCTCGATGAGGTCCTTGACGCCCTCGGCCGCGACGATGTTGCCGGCCACGATCGGGACCTGCGGGTCCAGGGCGCGGACGGCCTTGATCGCGGTGATCATCGACTCCTGGTGCCCGTGGGCGGTGTCGATGACGATCGTGTCGACGCCCGCGTCGAGGAGCTGCTTGGCCTTGGCCGCGAAGTCGCCGTTGATGCCGACGGCGGCCGCGATGCGCAGCTTGCCGTTCGCGTCGGTGGCGGGGGTGTACAGCGTCGCGCGCAGGGCGCCCTTGCGGGTCAGGATGCCGACGAGCCTGCCGTCCTCGTCGACGGCCGGGGCCAGCTTGCGGTGGCCGGCGTCGAGCTTGTTGAAAGCCTCGCGGGGGTCGATGTCGGCGTCGATGAGCAGCAGCTCCTTCGACATGACCTCGGAGAGCTGCGTGAAGCGGTCGACGCCCGTCAGGTCGTGGTCCGTGACGACGCCGACCGGCCGGCCCTCGGCGTCGACGACGACGCCGGCGCCGTGGGCGCGCTTGGGCAGCAGGGACAGCGCGTCCGCGACGGTCTGGGTGGGCGCCAGCGTGATCGGGGTGTCGAGCACGAGGTGGCGGGTCTTCACCCAGGAGATGACGTCGGTGACGACCTCGATCGGGATGTCCTGCGGAATGACGACGATGCCGCCGCGACGCGCGACGGTCTCGGCCATCCGGCGTCCCGCGATGGCGGTCATGTTGGCCACGACCAGCGGAATGGTGGTGCCGGTGCCGTCGGGCGCGGACAGGTCGACGCCCTGGCGGGAACCGACCGCGGAGCGGCTCGGCACCATGAACACATCGTCGTACGTCAGGTCGTACGGCGGCTTCAGGTCATTGAGGAAACGCACGTGCTGAACATCCCAGTCGATCGAAGGATCCTTCTTGATGGCTGACAGGGCAGCCGAGGAAACGCACGTACTTCATCCTCCCACGTCCTGGCGTGCGCGCCGCCCGGGCCGATCGTCCAGGACATTCCGGGCCGCCTGGTCGTTTCCTACGGGACCTTGGTCCCTCCGGTACGGGACTGCCCCGGGATGAGCGGCCGCGGCGGGGCGGCCGCCGTCCCGGGCCGCCGGGCGGGGCCGGTACGGCCGTCGGGCGGCCGGCCGCGACCGGTCAGGAGCGTCGCCGCATGGGCCACGCTCGCCAGCGTGGCGTGGTGGTGCCAGCCGCGGAAGGAGCGCCCCTCGAAGTCGCGGATGCCCAGGGGCTCGCAGGTCTCCGCGAAGTCGAGGGAGACCCGGTCGGCGAGCTTGGCCAGCAGGAACAGCTGGGCGAGGGGCCGGTCGCCGATGTTGGTGATCCAGAAACCGGAGGGCGGCTGGGCGGCGCCGGACCAGGCGCCGACGAGCAGCAGCGGGACGGCCGGCGCGGGCGCGGGCCGGTCCCCGCAGGGGACGGGGAGGACCGGGGCCGCGGCCAGCAGGGTCACCGCGTCCGCGGCGCCGCCGGGAGGGGCCCACTCGACGGCGCGGCGCTGGGAGCGCAGGGAGTCGACGAGCTCCCGCGCGGGCGTGATGTGCGGCCCGTGCTTGTGCGGCCCGTGCTTGTGCCGCCCGGCGCCGCCGGAGGAGACGGGCAGGGAGCCGTCGACCTCGAAGACGAAGGGGATGTCCTGGAGGGCGAACGACTCGGCGCTCCGCGCCAGATCGGCATTGGCCACCTCCATCACCACGGGCCGGCGCTGGAGTTGCCAGGTCGCGGCCATCCGCTGCACGGCGAGCACGGCGTCCTCGGCCGGGCTGAGGGAGCGCGCGGTCTCGGGGATGCCGGCGCGTCGCCGGCGCACGGGTTCGCCGGTCCAGGGCCCGGGGAGGGTCAGGGTCCACTCGACCGGGAAGGCGGCTTCGCCGGAGGCGAACCAGATGCCGCTGGCCTGCTGGCAGTTGGCGGTGCGGCCGAGCTGCGGGACGAACTGCCGGCCGACGCCCACGGAGCGGTCGCCCGCCTTCTCGATGACCAGGGGCCGCAGCACCCAGGCCAGCGGGCGCCGGGCGCTCCGTTCGAGGTGCCGGGCGAGGGAGCGCCGTACCGGCGTCCACTCCCAGGGGGACGTGCTGATGAACTGCTGGAGGCTCTGCTCCACGGGACCGGTACCGGTTCCGGCGATGTTGCGGATCGTCTTCTTCCCCTTGGCCCGCACGAGTCCGTTCAGATAGACGCGGGCCCAGTTGCGCTGGTCCCGCCGGGGTAACGACTCGAAGAGCACGGGGATCAGGGCGTCGATCAGTTCGGAGACTTCCTTCGCGGAACTCTCCGGCAGGACTGCGCGAACCATCCGGGCCTCCCCCGCGACCAGCTGGATCCCATGGCTGGGTGACCGAGAGAACGGCCGTCCGCCCCGTCGCGCGGGGCGCCCCAGCCCGTGCGCCGGGACACCGGACGGCCGATCGCCGCCCACCGGCGCCCTCCCCGCACACGCTACCCAGATTTCGGCGCCCGGCAGCGGGTTCCGCCGGGCCCGCCCCGGATCCGGCCCTCACGGGGGTCCGGAATCCCGAACGCGCGTCCGAACGCGCATCCCGGTTCACCGTCCGCGCTCCTCGCACGGTCTCCCCGTGCGCGGCCCTCTAGCTCCCCGAGCGCGGTCCCTCTGCGCCGTCCCCTTGCGATCAAGACGGCGCCGAAGGCAACGTTGATTACATGATTACAGCCGAACAGGGCGAACAGCTCCGCACGTGGTTCGCCGAGCGCCTGCCCGAGGACGTCTTCGCGTCCCTCGTCTCGGTCACGGCCGACCGCGAAGAGATCACCGTCGTCGGCACCGTCCCGGCGGGCGAGTCCGTCGGCGAGTTCCGCGAGCGCACCCGCGACCAGCGCATCGAGGTGGCCCGCGAAGCCGAGGAGCTGTACCGCCGCAAGGTCGCCTGGGGGGTGCGGTCGGGCGGGGAGACCACGCTCTTCACCCACCTCGCCGTCCCCGTCATGACCCGCCTGCGGCAGTCGGAGCGCCAGGTCCTGGACACCCTCGTCGCCGGCGGCGTCGCCCGCAGCCGCGCCGACGCCCTGGCCTGGTGCGTACGCCTCGTCGGAAGCAACACCGACGCCTGGCTGGCGGACCTGCGCGGCTCCCTGGACGCGGTCCACCGGGTCCGCGCCCAGGGCCCCGACATGGCCGGCGGTGCGGACTCCGTGAAGCCCGGCCCCGCATCGTGACCACCACCGCCGCGTACGACCGAAGTCCTGCCCGGTGACGGGAGGCGGGCCCGCCCGCGTCCCGCCCGGCCGCTCCGCGCCGAGCCGGCCCGGGGGTCGGGGCGCTCAGCCGTCGTCGCGCCGCCCCCGCGTCCGCGGGGCGCCCGACTCGGCCAGCAGCACCGTCAGCGGCGGCGCGCCCTCCGGCTCCGGCCGCTCCCGCCAGAAGTCGACCGCCTCCTCCAGGACCTCCCGCAGCGTCTCCCAGTCGGCCGGCCGCGCCGCGGCGAACGACCGCCAGGAGGTCACGGCCAGCAGCCGCCCCGGCGCCCGCGGCAGCCACGACAGGTCCCGCAGCGCGTCCGCCAGCGCGTCCCAGTTCCCCCCGAACCACTCCGGCACGTCCAGCGAGGCCCCGGCCCGGCGCATCAGGCCGGACTTGGTCCGTACGCCGTCCAGGTCGAGCCGTACGGTCGTCCACCCCGCCTCCTCGGCGGCGGCGAGCACGGGGGCGAGCGGCTGCGGGTCCAGGGTCATCGGATGACCGCCTTGAAGGTCTCGTAGTGGTCGTCCGTGTAGAAGAACTCCCCGCCCTCGCCCGTCACGATCCGCCGGGCCCCGCGGTCCCGCTCCCCCGGCGTCCTCACGGTGAACTCGTGGTAGTAGCCGCGCTTCTGCCGGGGGAGGACCTTCTCGAAGTTCCCGAAGACGGTCCCGTCCTGGCGGTGGGGGTACGGCCCGCCCTCGTCGATGAGCGCGAGGACGTCCCGGGCATGGCGGGGCAGCGCGTCGGCGCGTACGGTCGCCATCCCCTTCGCCCATCCGGGGGCGGCGGCACTCGACGCGCCACCGGGCGAACGGCCGGGCACGTCACCGGGGGCGGTACTCGCACCGGAACTCGTTCCGGGACTCGCACGGGTGCCCGAGGCGGTAGGCGCGGGATTCGACCCGCCGCAGCCCACCGCACCGACCAGTGCGGCGCAGAGGAACACGGCCCCCAGGAGACGCGGCAACGATCGGGGCACGCTCCTGAAGATCATGCACCGATCGTGCCAAACATCCGATTCGCCCGCGAATCGCCCGGTGGCCTCAGAGCGCGGCCATCTTGGTGTACGGACTCAGGATGCGTTTCTGGACCGAGCCGAAGTCGACGAGAACGGCGATCCCCTCCTCGATTCCGACGACACGGCCGAGGCCGTGCTCATCGTGAGTGACCCGGTCGCCGACGCTGAACTGCCGGAGCGGCGGTTCCACGGGGGCCTTGAACGGGCTGGACGGCAAATGGCGGCGAGGTACTGCGGACTTAGTCATTGGAACCAGTATGCGCCCAGCAGGCCGCCTCGCGGTCCGCCGTTCGGATCTCAATTCCGGCACCATCCGCCCCGCGGGAGGCCACGACGGGGCAGCGGAACGGGCCGGAGGGGCGGGTCACGCCGGGCCGTCCCTTCCGGATCGTGCCGGGTCCGACAGGATCCGAAAGAGACCGGCTAGTCGTCCGGGTCGGCGCGTTCCAGCGCCGGCCGCAGCCCCGGCTGCGACTCCGTCAGCAGGTAGTCCGCCACCGCCGTGTCCGTGACCAGGCTGGTCACCAGGCCCGACCGCAGGACGGCGCCGATGGCGGACGCCTTGCGGAGGCCGCCCGCGATGGCCACGACCTCGGGGATCCGCCGCAGCCGGTCCGCCTCGACGGTGATGCACCGCTCGCCGAGGTCGCGACCCACGCGCCGGCCCTCCGCGTCGAAGAGGTGGGCGGACATCTCGGCCGCGACGCCCAGCGAGGCGTAGTGGCCGCGCTCCTCGTCGCTGAGCATGTCGTGCACGGTCGAGATCCCCGGCTCCCACGAGCCGATGGAGACGGCGGCGACGGTCACCTTGTCGAAGTACTCGAAGGCCCGCGCGATCCCCGTCTGGCTGCGCAGCGCCGCCGCGGTCGCCGGGTCGGGCAGCAGCATCGGCGCGTAGATCGGGTGGGCGTCGCCGCCCGAGACCTGGGCGGCCCGGCGCACCGCCTCCACCGAGCCGCGCTCGGCGGTTCCGGCGTCGTACACGCCCGTCAGCTGGACGACGGTGCAGGGGGGCAGCCGGTGCAGGGACGCCGCCATGTGGATGGTCGAGCGGCCCCATGCCAGGCCCAGTACGTCACCCTCGTTGACCAGCTCGCCCAGCAGGTCGGCCGCTACCGCCCCCAGGTTCTCCGGGTCGGGCGCGTCCTCGGTCGCGTCGGCCGGCGACTCGACGACCACCGCGTGCCGCAACCCGTACCGCGCGCGCAGCGCGTCGGAGCGCTCCGCGTCCAGCTCCGCCGGCACCCGGATCTCGATGCGCACGAGGTCACGTTCGAGGGCGGTCTCCAGGACCCGAGCCACCTTGAAGCGGCTCACGCCGAACTCCTCGGCGATCTGGATCTTGGACTTGCCCTCCAGGTAGAAGCGGCGGGCCATGGCCGCCGCCTGCACCAGCTCCGCGGGTCCCATCCGCAGGGCTGACCGTCCCGCCGACATTGCAGACACCGCGTTCTCCTCACTGCTGTTCACACTCTCGTGTTCACACTCTCGACTCGCCGTTCATCCTGTCAGATCCGGCGGCCGTTGATCAGCCTGGACGGCTGCCGTTCACCGAGCTGTCCACCAACGCTCGACTCAGTGGTCGCAAGCCCACGGCGCCGCGGCGATCGCCACGCCCGCCTGCTCGCGCAGCGTACGCACCGCGGCGGCCGGATCCACCGCCCCGTAGACCGCGCTGCCCGCCACGAAGACGTCGGCTCCGGCCTCGGCGCAGCGCTCGATGGTCGAGGCCGAGACCCCGCCGTCGACCTGGAGCCACAGCTCCAGACCGTGCTTGGCGATCAGCTC
Source organism: Streptomyces sp. NPDC058701 (assembly GCF_042715295.1). Classification (NCBI taxonomy): domain Bacteria; kingdom Bacillati; phylum Actinomycetota; class Actinomycetes; order Kitasatosporales; family Streptomycetaceae; genus Streptomyces; species Streptomyces sp. NPDC058701. Next base: position 100,250 of record NZ_JBHXSY010000023.1, read on the forward strand.
CCGGGTCCGGCGGATCTTGGGCAGCATGATGTCGAGGAAGGACTGGCCGCCGAAGCCCGGCTCGACGGTCATGATCAACAGCATGTCGAGCTCGGGGAGGAGGTCCTCGTACGGCTCGATCGGCGTCGCGGGCTTGAGCGCCATGGACGCCCGCGCCCCCTTGGCCCGGATCTCCCGCGCCAGCCGTACGGGGGCGGCCGCGGCCTCCGCGTGGAAGGTGACCGATCCGGCCCCCGCCTCGACGTACTGCGGGGCCCAGCGGTCAGGGTCCTCGATCATCAGGTGGAGGTCCAGCGGGATGTCCGTGGCCCGGCTGAGCGACTCGACGATCGGCATCCCGAGCGTCAGGTTCGGGACGAAGTGGTTGTCCATGACGTCGACGTGCAACCAGTCGGCTCCTTCGACCGCCCTTGCCTCCTCGGCGAGGCGGGCGAAGTCGGCGGACAGGATGCTGGGGTTGATCTGAGCGGCCATGCCCCCAAGCGTGCCATGCCCCAGGCCCGTTCCGGCCACGACCCCGGAAGTCGGAACGGCCACGGCACCGATCAAACGATCATGCGGATCATTTGACCGGATTTCACGCCCCGCTCCGCGCTCGCCGCGCTACGCCCGCGCCGCGCGCTCGCCGCCGCGCCGCCAGCGCTACGCCGTGCGCCGCAGCAGCGCCAGGTACATCGCGTCGGTCCCGTGCAGGTGCGGCCACAGCTGGACGTCCGGCCCGTCGCCGAGGGCGGGTACGCCCGACATGTACGGACGGGCGTCGATCAGTTCGGCCGCCACCGGCTCGTTGCCCGCGCCGCGGCCCTTCAGGACGTCGTCCACGACCACCCGGGTCTCCGCCAGGTGCGGGGAGCACGTCGCGTAGCCCACGATCCCGCCCACCCGGACCGCCGACAGGGCCTCCCGCAGCAGCCCGCGCTGCAGCGGCGCGAAGCCCTCCAGGTCCTCCGGGCGGCGGCGCCAGCGCGCCTCCGGGCGGCGCCGCAGCGCGCCCAGGCCCGTGCACGGCACGTCCACCAGGACCCGGTCGAAGGAGCCCGGACGCCACGGCGGGCGGGTCCCGTCCGCCGCGATGACCTGGTATGGGCCGGGATTGCCGGCCAGCGCCTTCTCCACCAGGCGCGCCCGGTGCGGCTGCTTCTCGGAGGCCAGCAGGAAGGCCCCGCGCTGCGCGGCCAGCGCCGCGAGCAGGGCCGCCTTGCCGCCGGGTCCCGCGCAGCCGTCCAGCCAGCGCTCGTCGCGACCCTCGACGGGCGCCTCCGCGAGGGCCATCGCCACGAGCTGGCTGCCCTCGTCCTGGACGCCGGCGCGGCCGTCGCGCACCGCCTCCAGCGCGCCCGGCTCACCGCCCTCCGCCATCCGGACGGCGTACGGCGACCACCGGCCCGGCAGCGCCGAGTCCTCGCCCACCGCCTCCAGCAGCTCCTCCGGGGTCGACCGCCCGGGGCGGGCGACGAGCGTCACCTCGGGCCGCTCGTTGTCGGCCTCCAGCAGGTCCTCGATGCCCGCGCGGCCGCCGCCCAGGGAGTCCCACAGGGCGCTGACGACCCAGCGCGGGTGCGAGTGGTAGACGGCGAGGTGCTCCTCGGCGTCGTCCTCGTACGGCGGGGCGACCCGCTCCAGCCAGCCGTCCATGTCGTGCGCGGCGATCTTGCGCAGCACGGCGTTCACGAACTTGGCGCGCCCGTCGCCGAGCACCACCCGGGCCAGTTCCACGCTCGCCGAGACCGCGGCGTGCGTGGGGATGCGGGTGCCCAGCAGCTGGTGCGCGCCCAGCGAGAGCACGTCGAGGACCGGCGGGTCCACCTCGCGCAGCGGCCGGTCGATGCAGGCCTTGATGACGGCGTCGTACGTGCCCTGCCGGCGCAGCGTCCCGTAGACCAGCTCGGTGGCCAGCGCCGCGTCCCGGGCCTGGAAGCTCTCGTCCTGCCGGGCCTTGCGCAGCAGCGGAGGCAGCACGAGGTTGGCGTAGGCGTCGCGCTCGTCCACCGCCCGGAGCACCTGGAAGGCCAGCATCCGGACGGGATCCTTCTTGGGCCTGCGGTGCGGCTTGGCCGACTTGGCCGGCTTGTCCCCCGCGCCTGCGGCGGCGGGACGACGGCTGGGCTGTTCGCTCACGTGAAAGGTGCTCCGGAGGTACGAGTGCTACGGGTACGGCGAGGAGTGCGGACGCGCACGGAACGCGCGGAGTGCGGGCCGGGCCCGCGGCCGCGCGTCCACGGATCAGCCTACGTCGCCGCCGCCGAGCCGCTCCCCGGGGGCGATCCGCACGCCGCGGGCCCAGTCGGCGCCGCGCATCGGCTTCTTGCCCTGCGGCTGGACCCACAGCAGCTCCACGGCGTGCGATCCGGTGCCGACGTGGACGTCGTTCTTGGCCGCGGCCAGGACGCCGGGCTCCAGGTCGGTGCGGTCGGGCACCAGGCCCACCGAGATCAGCTTGAGCCGCTCCCCGCGGAAGACGGTCCACGCGCCCGGGGCCGGCGTGCAGCCGCGCACGACGCGGTCGGCGCGCATCGCCGGGGCCTTCCAGTCGACGCGGGCGTCCTCCACGGTGATCTTGGGCGCGAGCGAGAGTCCGTCGAGGGGCTGCGCGACGGCGCGCAGGGTGCCGTCCTCGATCCCGTCCATGGTCGCGGACAGCAGACCGGAACCGGCGAACGCCAGCCGGGTCAGCAGGTCGCCGCTGGTGTCGGTGGGGCGGATCTCCTCGGTGAGGATCCCGTAGACGGGGCCGGAGTCCAGCCCCTCCTCGATCTGGAAGGTGGAGGCCCCGGTGACCTGGTCGCCGGCCATGATCGAGTGCTGTACGGGGGCGGCTCCGCGCCAGGCCGGCAGCAGCGAGAAGTGCAGATTGACCCAGCCGTGCCGGGGGATGTCGAGGGCGCTCTTGGGGAGCAGCGCCCCGTAGGCGACGACGGGGCAGCAGTCGGGGGCGATCTCGCGCAGCCGGGCCTGGAAGTCGGGGTCGCGCGGACGGGCGGGCTTGAGGACCTCGATGCCCGCCTCCTCGGCGCGTTCGGCGACCGGACTCGCGACGAGGCGCCGGCCGCGGCCGGCCGGTGCGTCGGGCCGGGTGACGACGGCGGCGACCTCGTGCCTCCCGGAGGCGATGAGGGCGTCCAGGGCGGGCACGGCGACCTCGGGGGTGCCTGCGAAGACGAGCTTCACTGGGGTCCTACCTCGCTATCTCGGCTGTCAGCAGCACATCAGTCTATGGGCCCGCACCCCCGCGGCCCACCGGTGGTCGCGAGGGGGCGTACGCACACGCGCGCGCCTCTCGCATATGCCGACACGCCCCCACAGCGTGACCTGGGCGCCCGGTGACGCGTTGGTCAAGAGAGATTGACCGAAACGGGCCGCGTCGTGAACGGTGTCTGCGGCCCGATCCGCCCTTCAGCACCGGTTCGAGAGGCTTCTTCATGGCCGACCACGCCACCCACGACGCCCAAGCCCGGGCCAGCCTGCACCTCCTGGTGCGGGACATCGAGCGGGTTCGCCGGCAGGTGGATGCCCTGCGTACGCTCACCGCCCAGCTCGGCAATGTGTACCGCCCGCGCCGCTCCGGACCCTCCACGGGCTTCGTCGTCTACGGCCGGGCGCCCGCGCCCACCGTCCGTCTGGCGCAGGATCTCCGGGACAGCGTCGAGACGCTGGTCACCGCCGCGGTGGACTTCGACCGCTCGCTCGGCTTCTCGTGGGACGCGGTCGGTTCTGCGCTCGGTGTCACCAAGCAGGCCGTGCACCGCCGGTACGGTGCCCGGCGGGCGCAGGCCGCCGAGACGGCCGAGCCGCTGGCCGAGGCGACGGCCACCACCCGGACCCTGGGCCCGCTGCCGACCGTCCCGGCGGCCCGCTCGGTGCCCCCGCAGCCCGTGCGCGAGGAGTCCCAGGCAGTGGCGGGCGCACCCCGCCCGCCCGCCTTCCCCGGCCCGCGCAACGGCTGACCGGGAGCCCCGCCGCCGGGTCGCCGACCCCCGACGGCACGGCCGTTCCCACCCCGCCGCATGAGCCCCGCCCCCGGCGGGCGACCCGTACGGGCGCCCCCCACCGGGGGCGTCCGGCTGCCCGGCCCGGGCCGGACACCGCCGGGCCGGCCACCGCCGGGCCGGCCGTCAACCGATGTCCGGCGGATCGATCCGGACCCGGACCGCCTCCGCCGCCGGCAGCCCCCGCGCCATCCGCGCGGCCTGCGCCGCCTTCAGGGCGGCGGCCAGGGCGGCTCCGCTGCCCGGCGGGACCCGGACCAGCGCCCGCTCCCCGGCGGAGGGGGCACCGCGCCGCCCGGGAAGCGGTACCGGGCCCAGGATCTCGGCGTCGGGGGGCAGTCCGGCGCCGGCCAGGAAGGCTTCCACCGCTTCGCCGCGCCCCGCCACCGCGGCCATCCTGGACACCGGCGGGAAGCCCAGCTGGGCCCGCTCGGCCAGCTCCCGTACCGCGTGCCCCACCGGGTCCCACCGCACGAGCGCCTGGACCGGCCGCAGCGTCGGCTCCGCGACCACCACCACCTGCCCCTGCGCCCGTACCAGCGAGGCGGCCGCGATCCACCTGCGCAGCGCGTCCTCCCCGGCCCGCAGGTCGGGCCGGCCCAGCATCGCCCAGCCGTCCAGCAGCAGCGCCGCCGCGTAGCCGTCGCCCGCCGCGACCGGCTCGGCCCCGGGGGTGCACACCACCAGCGCCGGCGCGTCCGGAACCTCGTCCAGCACGTGGTCGCGCCCGGACGTCCGTACGGGCACGGCCGGGAAGGCCCGCCCCAGTTCCTCGGCGGTCCGCCGGGCCCCCACGACCTGGGCCCGCAGCCGGAACGACCCGCACTCCTCGCAGTGCCACGACGGTTCGCCCCGCCCGCACCAGCCGCACTGCAGGTCCCGCGCGTCGGGCGCCTCCAGCGGCCCCGCGCAGACCGTGCAGCGGGCCGGGGTGCGGCACCGCTCGCACGCCAGCCGGGGCACGTAGCCCCGCCGCGGCACCTGGACCAGGACGGGCCCCGTCTTCAGCCCCTCCCGCACGGTCTCCCAGGCCAGGCTCGGCAGCCGCGCGGTGCGGGCCGCCCCGTCGCGACCCAGCAGTTCGTCGCCCACGGTGCGGATCCGGGGGGCGCACGCGCGCACCGTCTCGCGGGTGGCGACGAGCGGCCGCGCCCAGCCCGACTCGACGAGTTGCGCGGCCTCGACGGTACAGCTGGTGCTGCCGGCCAGGAAGGCGCAGCCGTCGGTCACCGCGCGCAGCTCCAACACCTCCCGGACGTGCGGGAAGGGGGCGCGGTCGTCGCTGTGGCTGGAGTCCCCGTCGTCCCAGACGGCGACGAGCCCGAGGTCCCGTATGGGTGCGAACATCGCGGCCCGCGTGCCGACCACGGCCCGCACCGAGCCGCGGCTGACAGCGAGCCACTCGCGGTAGCGCTTCTCGGGCCCCGACTCGGCGGTGAGCAGTGCGTGCCGCCCCTCGCCGAGGAGCGCGGTGAGCGCGGCGTCGACCCGGGCGGCGGTCCGCCCGTCGGGGACGACGGCGAGGGCCCCGCGGCCGGAGGCGAGGGTGGCGGCGACGGCCCGGGCCAGCTCGTCGGCCCAGCCGGGTCCCGGCAGGGCCGTCCACACCGCGCGCGGTGTGCCGCCGGTGGCCAGGGCCCGCAGGAAGGCGGTCCCGGCGCCATACCGCTCCCAGCCCCCGGGGTCGGGCACGGCGGGCGGGGGCAGCGGCTCGGACGAGGGCTTGGCCTCGGCGCGGGCGTTGCGCGGGGGCAGGGCGAGCTGGAGCACGTCGGCGAGGCTGCCCGCGTACCGGTCGGCGACGGCGCGGGCCAGGGCCAGCATCGTGGGGCCGAGCACGACCTCGGGCGAGACCACGTGGGCCAGGGCGGCCAGCGCCCCGTCGTAGTCGGACTCGGCGCGCCGCTCGACGACGAACCCGTCGATGAGGCCGCCGCCCTCGCGGCGGCCGCCGCGCACGTGGTGCGACCCGGCCCCGAACCGCACCCGGACGCGGACTCCGGGCTGCGCGGCCTCGGAGAGCTCGGCCGGGACGGCGTAGTCCCAGAGCTGGTCGAGGTGGAGGACGCCCTTGTTCACGAGGACGCGGGCGACGGGCAGATCCTCCGCCAGGGCGGCCCCGCGCCAGGTGCGGGGCTTCGCCTTGGGCGCCTTGGCCTTCGCCTCGGCGACCATCTCCCGGATCAGCGCGAGCTGCTCCGGCGGGGAATCGTTCGCGCTGCTCACACCCGCATTCTTACCAAACCCCTGTGACAGCGGACGGCGACGGAGCCCCGCGGGGCCGTACGGCCCCGGACCGGGCACGGCGGCGTACGGGCACGCGAACGGCCCCGGACCGGGCGGGATCCGGGGCCGTTCGGCGGGCGGTCCTACAGACCGGCGGCCGCGCGCAGCGCGTCCACGCGGTCGGTGCGCTCCCAGGTGAAGTCGGGGAGCTCGCGGCCGAAGTGGCCGTAGGCGGCGGTCTGGGCGTAGATCGGCCGCAGCAGGTCCAGGTCGCGGATGATCGCGGCCGGACGCAGGTCGAAGACCTCGCCGATCGCGTCCTCGATCTTCTGGACGTCCACCTTGGCGGTGCCGAAGGTCTCGACGAAGAGGCCCACGGGCTCCGCCTTGCCGATCGCGTACGCGACCTGGACCTCGCAGCGCGAGGCCAGACCGGCGGCGACGACGTTCTTGGCGACCCAGCGCATCGCGTAGGCGGCGGAGCGGTCGACCTTGGACGGGTCCTTGCCGGAGAAGGCACCGCCGCCGTGGCGGGCCATGCCGCCGTAGGTGTCGATGATGATCTTGCGGCCGGTGAGGCCGGCGTCGCCCATCGGGCCGCCGATCTCGAAGCGGCCGGTCGGGTTCACCAGCAGGCGGTAGCCCTCGGTGTCGAGCTTGATGCCGTCCTCGACCAGCTGGTTCAGGACGTGCTCGACGACGAACTCGCGGATGTCGGGCGCGAGCAGGGAGTCCAGGTCGATGTCCGACGCGTGCTGCGAGGACACGACGACGGTGTCCAGGCGCACGGCCTTGTCCCCGTCGTACTCGATGGTGACCTGGGTCTTGCCGTCGGGGCGCAGGTACGGGATGGTCCCGTTCTTGCGGACCTCGGACAGGCGGCGGGCGAGCCGGTGCGCGAGGTGGATCGGGAGCGGCATGAGCTCGGGGGTCTCGTCGCAGGCGTAGCCGAACATCAGGCCCTGGTCGCCGGCGCCCTGCTTGTCGAGCTCGTCCTCGTCGCCCTCGACGCGCTTCTCGTAGGCGGTGTCGACGCCCTGCGCGATGTCCGGGGACTGCGCGCCGATGGACACCGACACGCCACAGGAGGCGCCGTCGAAGCCCTTCTTCGACGAGTCGTAGCCGATCTCGAGGATCTTGTCGCGGACGAGCTGCGCGATCGGCGCGTAGGCCTTCGTCGTCACCTCTCCCGCGATGTGCACGAGACCGGTGGTGATGAGGGTCTCCACGGCCACGCGCGACGTCGGGTCCTCGCTGAGCAGTGCGTCGAGGATCGTGTCGCTGATCTGGTCGGCGATCTTGTCGGGGTGGCCCTCGGTCACGGACTCCGAGGTAAACAGGCGGCGGGACACATCGCTCCCTGGGGGTTGCAGCGGCTGCTGGCTGATCATTTGGCGGAACCACATCGGGGGCTGCGCCCGATCACGTTCCGCGTGCAGTTTATCGGTCGCCACCGTACGCAGGACCACCCGTCTCGCCTTATGGGAGCGGTGTGACCTGCGGCACTCCATTCTGACGCACGAAGGTGGCGAGGAGAAGACATCCGCTCAGGCGCGTCGGGGGGCCAGCCTGGGGGCTACCTGGTCCCAGATCACCATGGCGAGGTCCTCCTTGGGACCGTGGGGCACCTGCGTCTCGGAGCCGTCGGAGGCGAGGATGACAGCCTCGTTCTCCTCCGATCCGAAGGTCTTGGACGCGCCGACCTCGTTGACGACGAGAAGATCACACCCCTTGCGCAGCAGCTTCGCCCTGCCGTTGGCCAGGACGTCGTCCGTCTCCGCGGCGAATCCGACGACGACCTGGCCCGGACGGGCCCGCTCGGCCGAGATCTCGGCGAGCACGTCGGGGTTGCGGACGAGGGCGACGGGAGCGGGCTCGTGACCGTCCTGCTTCTTGATCTTCCCGCTCGCGTAGGCGGCGGGCCGGAAGTCGGCGACGGCGGCGGCCATCACGATCGCGTCCGCGTCCGCGGCGGCCTTGAGCACGGCCTCCCGCAGCTGGAGGGCCGTCCCCACCCGTACGACGTCCACCCCGGCGGGGTCGGCCAGCGCGGCGTTGGCGGCCACCAGGGTGACCCGGGCGCCGCGCGCGACGGCGGTGCGGGCGAGCGCGTAACCCTGCTTGCCGGAGGAGCGGTTGCCGAGGAACCGGACCGGGTCCAGCGGTTCCCGGGTGCCGCCGGCGCTGATCACCACGTGCCGCCCGGCGAGGTCGGGGCCGGCGGTCCCGCGGGCCAGGACGCCCCGGCAGACCTCGAAGATCTCCTCGGGGTCGGGCAGCCGCCCCTTGCCGGTGTCCTTGCCGGTGAGCCGGCCCACGGCGGGTTCGATCACGACGGCTCCGCGCCGGCGCAGGGTGGCCACGTTCTCCTGGGTGGCGGGGTGCTCCCACATCTCGGTGTGCATCGCGGGTGCGAAGACCACCGGGCAGCGGGCGGTGAGCAGCGTGTTCGTGAGCAGGTCGTCGGCCAGCCCGTGGGCCGCCTTCGCCAGCATGTCGGCGGTGGCCGGGGCGACGACGACGAGGTCCGCGGACTGCCCGATGCGCACGTGCGGGACCTCGTGGACGCTCTCCCAGACCTCCGTGGAGGCCGGGTTCCCGGAGAGGGCGGCCCAGGTGGCCTCGCCGACGAAGTGCAGGGAGGCCGCCGTCGGCACCACCCGCACCTCGTGCCCGGACTCGGTCAGCCTGCGCAGCAGCTCGCACGCCTTGTAGGCGGCGATGCCGCCGCTGACTCCCAGCACGACCTTCGGCTTACCCACCACGTACTCCCCTCGACTCGTCCGGCGCCCGGGCCCGTCCGGGGCCCCGGTCACTGATCGCCGTACCCACCCATGACACACCACAGGCCCGGCAGATGGTCTGCCGGGCCTGTGGTGAAAGGAATTCTCGGTGCCTTACTGAGCCGGGGCCTCGATGGCCTCGGAGGTCAGCAGACCCGCGTTGATCTCGCGCAGCGCGATCGAAAGCGGCTTCTCGTGGACGTGGGTGTCCACCAGCGGGCCGACGTACTCGAGCAGGCCCTCACCGAGCTGCGAGTAGTACGCGTTGATCTGACGCGCACGCTTGGCCGCGTAGATCACGAGGCTGTACTTCGAGTCCGTGGCCTCGAGCAGCTCGTCGATCGGCGGGTTGATGATGCCCTCGGGCGCAGTGATGGAAGAGGACACGCTCTACCTTCCGAAGATGGGTGAAAGATCAAACATCGATCGATTCGAAAAAATCGATCAACGATCAAACAACGTCCATCAAGGCTAGCAGCTCGCGGGCCACGTCCTCGACCGAGGTGTTGACCAGGGTGGTGTCGAACTCGGACTCGGCAGCCAGTTCGATCGTGGCGCTTTCGAGCCTGCGCTCGATGACCGCGGCGGATTCGGTGCCCCGGCCGGTGAGCCGGCGGACCAGCTCGTCCCAGCTCGGCGGGGCCAGGAAGACGAGCTGGGCATCGGGCATCGACTCGCGGACGAGCCGTGCGCCCTGGAGGTCGATCTCCAGCAGTACCGGCTCGCCGCTGTCCAGGCGTTCCAGCACCGCGCCGCGCGGTGTGCCGTAGCGGTTGCCCGCGAATTCGGCCCACTCCAGCAGCTCGCCGTTGGCGATCAGCTTGTCGAACTCGTCGTCGTTGACGAAGAAGTAGTGGACTCCGTGTCGCTCACCGGGCCGCGGCGTGCGGGTGGTGGCCGACACCGAGAGCCAGACCTCGGGGTGGACCTTGCGCATATGCGCGACGACCGTGCTCTTGCCGACCCCCGAAGGGCCGGAGAGCACGGTCAGCCGCGGACGAACCTCTGCTGCCATAGAGCGATTATCCAGCTTCTCGGGACTGCCTGAGAACGCCGGGGCGACTCCGGGCCGCGCGTCAGCCGGCAGGGGTGCCGAACTCACGCTCCAGAGAGGCGATCTGGTTGGAACCGAGACCTCGGACACGCCGGGACTCGGAGATGCCGAGACGCTCCATGATCTGCTTGGCGCGGACCTTGCCCACGCCGGGCAGGGACTCCAGCAGGGCGGAGACCTTCATCTTGCCGATGACGTCGTTCTCCTGGCCCGTCTTGATGACCTCTTGGAGCGAGGCGCCGGAGTGCTTGAGTCGATTCTTCACCTCGGCCCGCTCCCGGCGAGCCGCGGCGGCCTTTTCGAGCGCGGCTGCGCGCTGTTCAGGGGTAAGGGGCGGAAGAGCCACGCCTACGTCACCTCGGATGTCGAACTGTCGGATACGGACCGGTGGTGGGCAGCCCGAAGGCACCACACCAGGCAAGTTCCCGAACAGCGGTGGAACTCGTTCGCTGCTCGTTCACTCTGCTCGGAGACTAGCGGCCGCGACCGCTCTCGTCAGCGAGAACGGACGAAAAGTCCTGGTCAGCCTCCACTGAACCGTACATCACGGACAAATCACCCCGGTTTTGTCCGGTGGAAGACGCTCGATTTTCGTCAGGCCGTTCGACGGGCGTCTCCCCCGTCCGCCTCGAACGCTCCGTTCCCGTACGCGGCGCGTGCGGCGCGCGGTCCCGCCCGCAGGCACGGTGGCCCTTGCGGATCGCTGACCAGCGGGGCCCTTCCGAGGCCGCGCCGGCGCGGGCGCGGGAGCCGGGAATCCGGCGCGCCGCGCCCGGCGGCGGCGCGCGCCCGGCCGGAGGCGGGGCCCACCGGATCACGGAGAGGTGATACGCGTCACATCCGGGCGCCGTGCGGGCGGGTCGGGCGGCCGCGAGGGCCGTTCCGGCCCGGTCGGCGTGCGCGTCACGGGGGCTTCGGGGCGGGCCGGAAGCCCCCGTGGCGGCGCGGCTACGCGGAGACGGCCGCGCGGATCTCCTCGGCGAAGCCCCGCGCGGAGGCGCGCAGCGCCGCCACGTCCGGGCCGTGCTTCAGGACGCCCCGCGACACGTTCGGGACGACGTTGCGCACGGCGGCCCCGAAGACGGCCGGCAGGTCGGCCGCGGTCGCGCCCTGCGCGCCGATGCCGGGGGCCAGCAGCGGCCCGTTGATGTCCAGGTCGAAGGAGGACAGGTCCCCGAGGGTGGCGCCGACGACCGCTCCGAAGGAGCCCATCGGCGCGGCGCCCGCGTTCTCCGCCGCCAGGTGCGCCAGCATCGTCGCCCCGATCGTCCGGCCGTCCTCCCGTACGGCCCGCTGGACCTCGGCCCCCTCCGGGTTCGAGGTGAGCGCCAGGACGAAGAGCCCCGCGCCCGACTCCCGGGCCAGGTCCACGGCCGGCTTCAGCGAGCCGTAGCCCAGGTACGGGGAGACCGTCAGCGCGTCCGAGAACAGCGGCGAGGCCGGGTCCAGGAAGGCCGAGGCGTACGCCGCCATGGTCGAGCCGATGTCGCCGCGCTTGGCGTCCATCACGACCAGCGCGCCCGCCGCCCGGGCGTCCGCCACGGTGCGCTCCAGCACCGCGACGCCGCGCGAGCCGAACCGCTCGAAGAAGGCGGCCTGCGGCTTGAACACCGCCACCGACTCGGCCAGCGCCTCCACGACGGTCCGGGAGAACGTCTCCAGTCCGGCGATGTCGTCGGCCAGTCCCCAGGAGTCCAGCAGGGCCGCGTGCGGGTCGATGCCGACGCACAGCGGGCCGCGGGCGTCCATCGCCGCGCGCAGGCGGGTGCCGAAGGGGGTCACAGGGCTCACAGCGCGACCTTTCGGGTCTCGGCGCCCACCGCGTCGGCGAGCGTCGCGTACGGGCTGTCGGCCAGGCGTGCGGCCAGGCCCCGGTGGATGGCGCGGGCGTAGCAGGGGCCCTCGTAGATGAAGGCGCTGTATCCCTGGACGAGGGTGGCTCCGGCCAGGATCCGCTGCCAGGCGTCCTCGGCGTTCTCGATGCCGCCGACGCCGACGAGGACGAGCCGGTCGCCCACGCGGGCGTACAGGCGGCGCAGGACCTCCAGCGAGCGCTCCTTGACCGGGGCGCCGGACAGGCCGCCGGTCTCCTTGACCAGGGCCGGCGCGGACTTCAGGCCGAGGCCCTCGCGGGCGATGGTGGTGTTGGTGGCGATGATGCCGTCGAGGCCGAGCTCCAGGGCCAGGTCCGCGACCGCGTCGACGTCCTCGTCGGCGAGGTCGGGGGCGATCTTGACCAGGAGCGGCACCCGGCGGCCGGTGACGGAGCGGTCGGCGGCCTCCCGCACGGCCGTCAGCAGGGGGCGCAGCGATTCCGTGGCCTGGAGGTTGCGCAGGCCGGGGGTGTTCGGCGAGGAGACGTTGACGACGAGGTAGTCGGCGTGGCGGGCGAGGCGCTCGGTGGAGGCCACGTAGTCCGCGACGGCCTCCTCCTCGGGCACGGTCTTCGTCTTGCCGATGTTGACGCCGACGACCGTCCGGAAGACCGCCTCGCGGGCGGCGAGGCGCTCCGCGACGGCCGCCGAGCCCTCGTTGTTGAAGCCCATCCGGTTGATCAGCGCGCGGTCCGGCACGAGCCGGAAGAGGCGCTTCTTGGGGTTGCCGGGCTGGGCCTCGGCCGTGACCGTGCCGATCTCGACGTGGTCGAAACCGAGCATGGCCATGCCGTCGACGGCCACGGCGTTCTTGTCGAAGCCGGCCGCGAGTCCGAAGGGGCCGTGCATCCGCAGGCCCAGGGCCTCGGTGCGCAGCGCCGCGTGGCGGGGGGCGAGCCAGGCCGCGACGAAGGTCCGCAGGACGGGGGTGCGGGCGGCGAGGCGGATCCAGCGGAAGGCCGTGTAGTGGGCCTGCTCGGGGTCCATCCGCTTGAAGACCAGGTTGAAGAAGAGTTTGTACATCGCTTCGAAGATCCCTCTGCGCTCATGAAGAGGGGGACACCCGTCGCAAGCGCGAATCCGGTGTCCCCCTCCCCTGTTCGGGCTGCTAGTCGCGGGCCGCGGTCAGGTGCTCCGCGTGCTCCTGGAGCGAACGGACGCCCACGTCGCCGCGGTTGAGCGCGTCGATGCCCTGGACGGCCGCGGCGAGTGCCTGGACCGTGGTCAGGCACGGGACGCTGCGCGCCACGGCCGCCGTGCGGATCTCGTAGCCGTCGAGGCGGCCGCCGGTGCCGTACGGGGTGTTGACGATCAGGTCGACCTGGCCGTCGTGGATCAGCTGGACGATGGTCTTCTCGCCGTCGGGGCCCTCGCCCTCGCTGAGCTTGCGCACGACGGTGGCGTTGATGCCGTTGCGGCGCAGCACCTCGGCGGTGCCCGACGTGGCCATCAGCTCGAAGCCGTGGGCGACGAGCTCCCGGGCCGGGAAGATCATCGTGCGCTTGTCGCGGTTGGCGACGGAGATGAACGCGCGGCCCTTGGTCGGCAGCGGGCCGTAGGCGCCGGCCTGCGACTTCGCGTACGCCGTGCCGAAGACGGAGTCGATGCCCATGACCTCGCCGGTGGAGCGCATCTCCGGGCCGAGGACGGTGTCGACGCCGCGGCCGTGGATGTCGCGGAAGCGCGACCACGGCATGACGGCCTCCTTGACGGAGATCGGCGCGTCGAGCGGCAGGGTGCCGCCGTCGCCGTTCTTCGGCAGCATGCCCTCGGCGCGGAGCTCGGCGATGGTGGTGCCGAGCGAGATCCGCGCGGCGGCCTTCGCGAGGGGGACGGCGGTCGCCTTCGAGGTGAAGGGGACGGTGCGGGACGCTCGGGGGTTGGCCTCCAGGACGTAGAGGATGTCACCCGCCATCGCGAACTGGATGTTGATCAGCCCGCGGACGCCGACGCCCTTGGCGATGGCCTCGGTGGAGGCGCGCAGGCGCTTGATGTCGTGGCCGCCGAGGGTGATCGGGGGCAGGGCGCAGGCCGAGTCGCCGGAGTGGATGCCGGCTTCCTCGATGTGCTCCATGACGCCGCCGAGGTAGAGCTCGTGGCCGTCGTAGAGGGCGTCGACGTCGATCTCGATCGCGTCGTCGAGGAAGCGGTCGACCAGCACGGGGCGGGTCGGGGAGATCTCGGTGGACTCCGCGATGTAGGACTCCAGGCGGGCCTCGTCGTAGACGATCTCCATGCCGCGGCCGCCGAGGACGTACGAGGGGCGGACCAGGACCGGGTAGCCGATCTCGTCGGCGATGGCCTTCGCACCCGTGAAGGTGGTGGCGGTGCCGTGCTTGGGGGCGGGCAGTCCGGCCTCGTCGAGGACCCGGCCGAAGGCGCCGCGGTCCTCGGCGGCGTGGATGGCCTCCGGGGAGGTCCCGACGACGGGGACGCCGTTGTCCTTGAGGGCCTGGGCGAGGCCGAGGGGGGTCTGGCCGCCGAGCTGGACGATGACGCCCGCGATGGGGCCGGCCAGGGACTCGGCGTGGACGATCTCCAGCACGTCTTCGAGCGTCAGCGGCTCGAAGTACAGGCGGTCGGAGGTGTCGTAGTCGGTGGAGACGGTCTCCGGGTTGCAGTTGACCATCACGGTCTCGTACCCGGCGTCGCTGAGCGCGAAGGAGGCGTGGACGCACGAGTAGTCGAACTCGATGCCCTGGCCGATGCGGTTCGGGCCGGAGCCCAGGATGATCACCGCGGGCTTGGTGCGCGGCGCGACCTCGGACTCCTCGTCGTACGAGGAGTAGAAGTACGGGGTCTTCGCGGCGAACTCGGCGGCGCAGGTGTCGACCGTCTTGTAGACCGGGCGGACGCCCAGCGCGTGGCGGACCTCGCGCACGACGTCCTCGCGCAGGCCGCGGATCTCGGCGATCTGGACGTCGGAGAAGCCGTGGCGCTTGGCCTCGGTGAGCAGCTCGGGGTGGAGCTTCTCGGCCGCGGCCAGCTCGTCCGCGATCTCCTTGATGAGGAAGAGCTGGTCGACGAACCAGGGGTCGATCTTCGTGTACTCGAAGACCTCCTCCTGCGTGGCGCCGGCGCGGATGGCCTGCATGACGGTGTTGATGCGGCCGTCGGTCGGGCGGACGGCGGTGGCGAGCAGCTCGTCCTTGTCGCCGGTCGGGCCGACGAACGTGAACTGCGAGCCCTTCTTCTCCAGGGAGCGCAGGGCCTTCTGGAGGGCCTCGGTGAAGTTGCGGCCGATGGCCATGGCCTCGCCCACCGACTTCATGGTGGTGGTGAGGGTGGCGTCGGCGAGAGGGAACTTCTCGAAGGCGAAGCGCGGGGCCTTGACGACGACGTAGTCGAGGGACGGCTCGAAGGAGGCCGGCGTCTTCTCGGTGATGTCGTTGGGAACCTCGTCCAGCGTGTAGCCGATGGCCAGCTTGGCGGCGATCTTGGCGATCGGGAAGCCGGTGGCCTTCGACGCAAGCGCCGAGGAGCGGGAGACGCGAGGGTTCATCTCGATCACGATGACGCGGCCGTCGACCGGGTCGATCGCGAACTGGATGTTGCAGCCGCCGGTGTCGACGCCGACCTCGCGGATGATCGCGATGCCGATGTCGCGCAGCCGCTGGTACTCGCGGTCGGTCAGCGTCATCGACGGGGCGACGGTGATGGAGTCGCCGGTGTGGACGCCCATCGGGTCGAAGTTCTCGATGGAACAGACGACGACGACGTTGTCCTTGGTGTCGCGCATCAGCTCCAGCTCGTACTCCTTCCAGCCGAGGATGGACTCCTCCAGGAGCACCTCGGTGGTCGGGGAGAGCGTGAGGCCCTGGCCGGCGATGCGGCGCAGCTCCTCCTCGTCGTGGGCGAAGCCGGAGCCGGCGCCGCCCATGGTGAAGGAGGGGCGGACGACGACGGGGTAACCGCCGAGGGTGTCGACGCCGGCGATGACGTCGTCCATGGTGTGGCAGATGACCGAGCGGGCGGACTCGCCGTAACCGATCTTGGCCTTGACGGCCTCGACGACGCCCTTGAAGAGCTCGCGGTCCTCGCCCTTGTTGATGGCCTCGACGTTGGCGCCGATGAGCTCGACGCCGTACTTCTCCAGCACCCCCTGCTCGTGCATGGAGATGGCGGTGTTGAGCGCGGTCTGGCCGCCGAGGGTCGGGAGCAGCGCGTCGGGGCGCTCCTTCGCGATGATCTTCTCGACGAACTCCGGGGTGATCGGCTCGACGTACGTGGCGTCGGCGATCTCCGGGTCGGTCATGATCGTCGCGGGGTTGGAGTTGACCAGGATGACCCGCAGGCCCTCGGCCTTGAGGATGCGGCAGGCCTGGGTGCCGGAGTAGTCGAACTCGGCGGCCTGGCCGATGACGATCGGGCCGGAGCCGATGACCAGGACGGACTGGATATCGGTGCGCTTAGGCACGCTCGGCCTCCATCTGGGCGGTTTCCATCAAAGACGTGAAGCGGTCGAAGAGGTACGCGGCGTCGTGCGGGCCGGCGGCCGCCTCGGGGTGGTACTGGACGCTGAAGGCCGGCTGGTCGAGCAGCTGGAGGCCCTCGACGACCTGGTCGTTCAGGCAGACGTGGGAGACCTCGGCGCGGCCGTAGGGGGTCTCGGAGACCTTGTCGAGGGGCGCGTCGACGGCGAAGCCGTGGTTGTGCGCGGTGATCTCGACCTTGCCGGTGGTGCGGTCCTGCACCGGCTGGTTGATGCCGCGGTGGCCGTACTTCAGCTTGTAGGTGCCGAAGCCGAGCGCGCGGCCCAGGATCTGGTTGCCGAAGCAGATGCCGAAGAGCGGGGTCCTGCGCTCCAGGACGCCCTGCATGAGGGCGACGGGTCCGTCGGCGGTGGCCGGGTCGCCCGGGCCGTTGGAGAAGAACACGCCGTCCGGGTCGACCGCGTACACGTCCTCGACGGTCGCGGTGGCGGGGAGCACGTGGACCTCGATGCCGCGCTCGGCCATCCGGTGCGGGGTCATGCCCTTGATGCCGAGGTCGACGGCGGCGACGGTGAACTTCGCGGTGCCGATCGGGACGGCTTCGCCGTCGGGGCCGATGGCGGGGACGACGTACGCCTCCTTGGTGGCGACCTCGGCGGAGAGGTTCGCGCCCTTCATCTGCGGGGCCTCCTTGACGCGGGCGAGCAGGGCCTCGTCGCGGACGCCCTCCCAGTTCGCGCCGGAAAAGATGCCGACGCGCATGGCGCCGCGCTCGCGCAGGTGGCGGGTGAGGGCGCGGGTGTCGATGCCGGAGATCCCGACGACGCCCTGCTCGACCAGCTCCTCGTCCAGCGAGCGCCGGGAGCGCCAGTTGGACGGGACGCGGGCGGGGTCGCGCACGACGTACCCGGCGACCCAGATGCGGGACGACTCGGGGTCCTCGTCGTTGACGCCGGTGTTGCCCACGTGGGGGGCGGTCATGACGACGACCTGCCGGTGGTACGACGGGTCGGTGAGGGTCTCCTGGTAGCCGGTCATGCCGGTGGAGAAGACGGCCTCGCCGAAGGTCTCCCCCACAGCGCCGTAGGCACGGCCGCGGAAGATCCGGCCGTCCTCCAGGACGAGTACGGCGGGAGCTTTGGCTGCTCCCCTGGTGGAGGTCGTCATCGTTCGGCGCCTTCCGTCGTGATGGATGAGTTCTGTGGTGTCAGCGTGCTGATCGCTTCGACCCAGGCGGCGTGTTCGGCCGCGCGGTCGGAGCGGAATCCGGAGTCGATCAGCTTGTCGCCATGCGCCCATGTGACGACGAGCAGACCGCCCTCGGTGAGTACCTTGCCCGCGATCCCCTTGTCGAGGCGGGCGCCGCGCAGCTGCGCGGCCGGTACGAAGAAGTCGGTGGCCCCCGGTCGGACCACGTCCAGGCCCGCGTCGGTGAGCGTGAGCTCGACCCTGCTGCGGACGCCCAGGCCGTGGGCGACGATCCGGTCCAGCCACTGTCCGGCGGTGGTCGACCCGTGGTACCGGCCGGTCAGCGCCAGCCGGTGTTCGGGGAGGCCGTCGGGTGCGGCGGGCAGCTCCGGCAGATCGTTCTGCAGGGCTCCGCGCCATTTCCAGCCCTGCCGCATCAGCCAGTACACGAACGCGATGAAGACGAGCAGGCCGACGACCCACGCGATGCGCGCGCCCCAGTCCGTCACCTCCGCCGACCGTCGTTCGGCCTCGGCGGCCAGTTGGATTACTGCAGGTGTCACGCCAGCGTCCCGTCCACGACCGTTGCCCGGCCCCGCAGGAAGGTGTGTGTCACGCGACCCGGCAGCTCGCGGCCCTCGTAGGGCGTGTTGCGGCTGCGGGAGGCGAATCGTGCGGGGTCCACGACACCACGGTACGAGGTATCCACCAAGGTCAGGTTCGCGGGTTCACCTGCCGAGACGGGTCGGCCGTGGTTCTCCAGGCCGCCGATGCGCGCCGGGGCGAAGGACATGCGGTCCGCGACGCCCGCCCAGTCGAGCAGTCCGGTCTCCACCATCGTCTGCTGGACGACGGAGAGCGCGGTCTCCAGGCCGACCATGCCCATGGCGGCGGCGGCCCACTCGCAGTCCTTGTCCTCGTGCGGGTGCGGGGCGTGGTCGGTGGCGACGATGTCGATGGTGCCGTCGGCGAGAGCCTCGCGCAGGGCCAGCACGTCGGCCTCGGTGCGCAGCGGCGGGTTGACCTTGTAGACCGCGTTGTACGAGCGCACGAGCTCCTCCGTGAGGAGCAGGTGGTGCGGGGTGACCTCGGCGGTGACGTCGATGCCGCGGGACTTGGCCCAGCGGACGATCTCGACGGAGCCGGCGGTGGAGAGGTGACAGATGTGGACGCGGGAGCCGACGTGCTCGGCGAGGAGGACGTCGCGGGCGATGATCGACTCCTCGGCCACGGCCGGCCAGCCGCCGAGGCCCAGCTCGCCGGAGACGACGCCCTCGTTCATCTGGGCGCCTTCGGTGAGGCGGGGCTCCTGGGCGTGCTGGGCGACGACGCCGCCGAAGGCCTTCACGTACTCCAGGGCGCGGCGCATGATCACGGCGTCGTCGACGCACTTGCCGTCGTCGGAGAAGACGGTGACGCGGGCGGCGGAGTCGTGCATGGCGCCCAGCTCGGAGAGCTGCTTGCCCTCCAGGCCGACGGTGACGGCGCCGATCGGCTGCACGTCGCAGTAGCCCGACTCCTTGCCGAGGCGCCAGACCTGCTCGACGACGCCGGCGGTGTCGGCGACCGGGAAGGTGTTCGCCATGGCGAACACGGCGGTGAAGCCGCCGGAGGCCGCGGCGCGGGTGCCCGTCAGCACGGTCTCGCTGTCCTCGCGGCCCGGCTCGCGCAGGTGGGTGTGCAGGTCGACCAGGCCGGGGAGCAGGATCTTGCCCTCGGCCTCGATGACGGTCGCGCCTTCGGCGGACAGGCCCGTGCCGACCTCGGCGATGGTCTCGCCGTCGATCAGGACGTCCTGCGCCTCGCCACCGAGTACCTTCGCGCCACGGATCAGGATCTTGCTCATCGTTACTTGCTCTCCTCGGCATCAAAGGGACGGCGCTCAGCGCCTCGTTCAGGGGTGGTGGCGGGCGACGGGCGGGAGGCGGGGGCGTTGCTCGTGGCAACGGCGGGCTCGGATCCTCCGAGCAGCAGGTACAGGACGGCCATCCGGGTGGAGACGCCGTTGGCGACCTGCTCGACGGCCGTGCAGCGGTCGGAGTCGGCCACCTGGGCGGTGATCTCCATGCCGCGGTTCATCGGGCCGGGGTGCATCACGATGGCGTGCCCGGGCATCTTCGCCATGCGGTCGCCGTCGAGTCCGTACCGGCGGGAGTACTCGCGCTCGGTCGGGAAGAAGGCGGCGTTCATGCGTTCGCGCTGCACACGCAGCATCATCACCGCATCGGACTTCGGCAGCACCTCGTCGAGGTCGTACGAGACCGCGCAGGGCCAGCTGCCGATGCCGATCGGGACCAGCGTCGGCGGGGCCACCACGGTGACCTCGGCGCCCAGCGTGTGGAGCAGCTGGACGTTGGAGCGGGCGACCCGGCTGTGCAGGACGTCGCCCACGATGGTGATCCGGCGGCCGCCCAGGTCCTTGCCGAGACCGGCGTCGCGGCCGACCAGGCGGCGGCGCATGGTGAAGGCGTCCAGCAGGGCCTGGGTGGGGTGCTCGTGGGTGCCGTCGCCGGCGTTGACCACGGCGGAGTCGATCCAGCCGGAGGTCGCGAGCCGGTAGGGGGCGCCGGAGGCGTGGTGGCGGATGACGACCGCGTCGGCGCCCATGGCCTCCAGGGTCAGGGCGGTGTCCTTCAGGGATTCGCCCTTGGAAACCGAGGAACCCTTCGCGGAGAAGTTGATGACGTCCGCGGAGAGCCGCTTGGCGGCCGCCTCGAAGGAGATCCGGGTGCGGGTGGAGTCCTCGAAGAACAGGTTGACGACGGTGAGGCCGCGCAGGGTGGGCAGCTTCTTGATCGGCCGGTCCGCGACGCGGGCCATCTCCTCGGCGGTGTCGAGGATCAGGACGGCGTCGTCGCGCGTGAGATCGGCGGCCGAGATGAGGTGGCGCTTCATCTGGATGGCTCCGTAGGTCGGGAGGGCAGGCAGGCTGACGGGCGTGGCTGACGGGCGGCAGGGCAGGGCTCGGCGCGGACCCGCGAAGGGGCCCGGACCGGTGCGGGCTACTGCTGCCCGGTCGCCTGGGGGGTCCGCTGGCCGAGCAGCACGGCGTCGCGGCCGTCCTCCTCCTGGAGCTGGACCTTGACGGTCTCGCGCAGCGACGTCGGGAGGTTCTTCCCGACGTAGTCGGCACGGATCGGGAGCTCGCGGTGGCCGCGGTCGACGAGGACGGCGAGCTGCACGGCGCGGGGGCGGCCGAGGTCGCCGAGCGCGTCGAGGGCGGCGCGGATGGTGCGGCCGGAGAAGAGCACGTCGTCGACGAGGACGACGAGGCGGCCGTCGAGGTCGTCACCCGGGATCTCGGTGCGGCCGATGGCGCGGGCCGGCTTCATGCGGAGGTCGTCGCGGTACATGGTGATGTCGAGGGAGCCGACCGGGATCTTCGTACCGGTGATCTCTTCGAGCTTGGCGGCCAGCCGGCGGGCGAGGTGGACACCGCGGGTGGGGATGCCGAGGAGCACCACGTCGTCGGCGCCCTTGGCGCGTTCGACGATCTCGTGGGCGATGCGGGTCAGGACCCGGGCGATGTCCTGCGCCTCGAGCACGGGGCGCATGGAGCGGTCCTGCCCGGTGGGCTGACCTGGGTGCTGGGCGGTGTTCTGAGCGTCCATGGAAGGACCTCCTTCTCCGCCTCACGGGACGGACCTTAAAGGACGTCTGATGTACCTCCCACACGGTACCAGGGGCAGGTGGGGGCCCCGGCACCGACCGGGGGCGGGAGGGCTCCGACGGGGCGCGCGGGGTGCCCCGCGAGGGGCTGATGGGGAGCATTCGGCTTGACGCATCCAAGTAACGCTGCGTAACCTCACAGTGAGTTACCAGCCGCGCGGCGGAGCCGCACGTTGTCCATGTCGTCACAGCGTCACAGCGTCCGGGAGCGTTATGTCCAGCGAATACGCCAAACAGCTCGGGGCCAAGCTCCGCGCCATCCGCACCCAGCAGGGCCTTTCCCTCCACGGTGTCGAGGAGAAGTCCCAGGGCCGTTGGAAGGCCGTGGTGGTCGGTTCCTACGAGCGCGGGGACCGCGCCGTGACCGTCCAGCGCCTTGCCGAGCTGGCGGACTTCTACGGGGTTCCGGTGCAGGAGCTGCTGCCGGGCACCACTCCCGGCGGAGCGGCCGAGCCGCCGCCGAAGCTCCGGCTGGACCTGGAGCGCCTGGCGGGCGTACCCGCCGAGAAGGCCGGCCCCCTCCAGCGTTACGCGGCCACCATCCAGAGCCAGCGCGGCGACTACAACGGCAAGGTCCTGTCGATCCGCCAGGACGACCTGCGCACCCTCGCCGTCATCTACGACCAGTCCCCCTCCGTCCTGACCGAGCAGCTGATCAGCTGGGGCGTGCTGGACGCGGACGCGCGTCGCGCGGTGGCGCACGAGGACGTCTAGTCCCTCGGGCCCAGGCCCAGCAGAAACGTTTACCGGTGGGTTCCGGGACCTCGCGAGAGGCCCCTGGGGCCCACCGGTTTTCCGTATGCCCACCCGGGCATGGCACTCGGGCATACCGCCGGGCGTACCACCCGGGCGTACGGAAGGGGGCGCCCCCCCCGGCGCCGGGGGGGCCGGCCGAGTGCGCGGGGGGCGCCGGGGGCGGCCGGGG
>NZ_JBHXSY010000023.1:122397-125733 GCF_042715295.1 Streptomyces sp. NPDC058701
GCCCGGCCCTCCGCCCCCCCGCCGGGCGCCCCCCCCCGGCCCCCGGCGGCGCCCCCCGGGGGGGGGGGGCGGCGGCCCCTTCCGTACGGCGCGGGGCGCCGGTGCCCTGCCGGTGCGGTGCCGTGCGGTCAGCTCTCGCTGCGGCGCAGGTTCGGCTTCAGGTCCTTGAAGCGGGCGAGCAGCCCGTTCACGAACGAGGGGGACTCGTCCGTCGAGAACTCCTTCGCCAGCTGGACCGCCTCGTCGATGGCCACGGCGTCCGGGGTGTCGTCCACCCAGATCAGCTCGTACGCGCCGAGCCGCAGGATGTTCCGGTCGACGACCGGCATGCGGTCGAGCTCCCAGTCCACCGCGTAGGTGACGATCAGGTCGTCGATGCGGTCCACCTTGTCGGCGTACCCCTCGACGAGGTCCATCGTGAAGTCCCCGACCGGCGGCTGCCGGTCGTCCGACCTCGAGTGGCGGATCCAGTCCGCGAGGACCTCGCGCACGGGAACCCCGCGCTGGTCGGCCTCGAACAGGATCTGGAAGGCGCGCTTGCGCGCATTGCTCCGAGCAGCCACGGGTTAGTTGCTCTTCCGGCCGAGGTAGTCGCTGGTGCGGGTGTCGACCTTGACGGTCTCGCCGGTGGTGACGAACAGCGGGACCTGGATCTCGTAGCCGGTCTCCAGCGTGGCGGGCTTGGTGCCGCCGGTGGAGCGGTCGCCCTGGACGCCCGGGTCGGTGTGCTCGATCTTGAGCTCGACCGCGGCCGGGAGCTCGACGTAGAGCACCTCGCCCTCGTGCTGGGCGACCGAGGCGGTGAAGCCCTCGATCAGGAAGTTGGCGGCGTGGCCGACGGCCTTCTTGTCGACCATCAGCTGGTCGAAGGTGGTCATGTCCATGAAGACGAAGTACTCGCCGTCCATGTACGAGAACTGCATGTCACGGCGGTCGATGGTGGCCGTCTCGACCTTCGTGCCGGCGTTGAACGTCTTGTCGACGACCTTGCCGGACATCACGCTCTTCAGCTTGGTGCGCACGAAGGCCGGGCCCTTGCCGGGCTTGACGTGCTGGAACTCGACGACGGACCAGAGCTGGCCCCCGTCGAGCTTCAGCACCATGCCGTTCTTGAGGTCGTTCGTGGAAGCCACGGTTGCGGAATCTCCTGCACTGGAAGACCACGGGTGCGCGCACAGTCCGGCGGAGCCGACTAGAGCGCGAGCAGCTCCTTGGTCGTAATGGTGAGTAGCTCGGGACCGCCGTCCGCCTCGGGGCGCACGACGAGCGTGTCATCGATCCGGACACCTCCCCGGCCCGGGAGGTGAACCCCCGGTTCGACGGTGACCGGCACGCAAGCGTCCAGTTTACCCATTGCCGTAGGTGCAAGCTGCGGGTCCTCGTCGATTTCGAGACCGACGCCGTGCCCGGTCCACGGGGCCAGGGCCTCGCCGTGGCCCGCGGAGTCCAGTACGGAGCGAGCCGCATGGTCCACGTCGCGGTACGCGGCTCCCGGCAGCAGGGCCTCACGGCCTGCCCGCTGGGCGGCGAAGACGAGGTCGTACAGCTCGATCTGCCAGCTCGCGGGGGTGGTGCCGATCACGAAGGTACGGCCGATCTCGCACCGGTACCCGCGGTAGTTCGCGCCGAGGCTGACGGTGAGGAAGTCCCCCTCCTCCACCCGCCGGTCGGAAGGCCGGTGGCGGGAGCGGCCGGAGTGCGGGCCGGTGCCGACGGAGGTCGGGAAGGCGGGGCCGTCCGCCCCGTGGTCGACGAGGCGGCGCTCCAGCTCCAGGGCGAGGTGCCGTTCGGTGCGCCCGACGAGGATCGACTCCAGGAGCTCGCCGAGGGCCTGGTCGGCGATCTCGGCGGCGATCCGCAGGCAGGCGATCTCCTCCTCGTCCTTGACGAGGCGCTGCTGTTCCACCGCCGTGCCCAGGTCGCCCAGCCGCAGCCGGGGCGCCACGGAGCGCAGGGCCCGGTGCCGGGCCACCGTGAGGTGGTGCTCCTCCACCGCCAGGGAGTCGGCGCGTACGGAGGCGGCCATGTCGGCGGCCGCGACGGCCGGGTCCCCGCCGGGTCCGGACAGGACGGAGACCGCGAGGCGGTCGTCGAGGCGCCCTTCGTCGGCCTCGCCGGTCGGGACACCGGCGCTGAACAGCACGTCCTCTGCGGGCCCGACCAGGAGTACGGCGCCCTGCGGAGAGGCCCCGGAGAGATAGCGGACGTTCGCCGGCCGTGTGACCAGCGCGGCTGCGGTCCCCGCGGCGGCGCAGCGGTCGCGGAGCAGTTCCCGGCGGACGGCGTACACGTCTGACATGTCTTCGAGCGTACGAGCGCCCCGCCCATCCGGCCCGGCGAGCGCGTCCGCCCGGGGCCGGCCGGCGCCGGGCGGCCGAGCACCGCGGCAGGGGGCGGTGGCGTCCGCGCGCCCGCTACCAGGCGGGAGGAGCCGCGATGGCCCGGGCCAGGGTCTCGTCGAGGGCCCGGGCCGTCCCCTCCACGTCGAGGTGGGAGTTGTCGATGATGGGCAGCCCCGAGCCGTACCAGCCGGCCATCCGGCCGTGGATCCGCGCGACCTCCTCGTCGGAGAGGCGGCGGTTGCCGGAGCGGGCCGCGTTGCGCTCCAGGACGATCTCCAGGCCGGGCAGCAGCACCACGGGCAGCAGGGCGGGGCCCACGTGCCGCTTCCAGCCGCCCAGGCCGACGACCGGCCGGTCCGGGAACACGGCGTCGTCGAGGATGCAGGAGATGCCGTTGGCGAGGTAGTTGCGGGCGGCGAAGCCGCAGGTGCGGCGGGCGAGGCGGTACTGGGCCTCGGAGTGCTCGTTCCAGCCGGCCTGCGGGTCCGCGAAGCCCGAGCAGACCCACTCCCGGACGTCGTCCAGGCTGACGTGGGCGGTCGGCACCGGGCGGGTGGCGGCCCAGTGCCGGGCCACGGTGGTCTTGCCCGCGCCGGCGGGGCCGATCAGCAGGACGGCGAGGGTGGCCCCGCCCGTGCCCGGGCCGGCGGGCGGCAGCGGGATGTGCCCGGTGGGCTCCGGTACGGGGGGCACCGCTCCCGTCGCCGAACCCGGGTACGCGGGCGCCGCCGGGGGGTGCGGGGCGTTGCCCGGCCAGCCCTGGGCCGGCGGTATCGGCGGCTGCGGCGGCGCCGCCGGACGCGGTCCCGGCTGTCCCCAGCCCGCGCTCCCGCCCCCCACTCCTTGCTGCATCCGCTGCCACTCCGTCTCGTTCCGGCGACTGATGCGAGAACGTTATATGACCCCGGAGGCCCGGGGGGGCCCCCCCGCCCCCCGCGCCACCCGGCACCCACCCCCCCCGGGGGGGGGGGGGGGGGAAGGCCGGCGGGGGGCG
>NZ_JBHXSY010000024.1:0-49379 GCF_042715295.1 Streptomyces sp. NPDC058701
CCAACACCCCCCCGCCTCCAACCGCAACCACACCCGGTTGGGGGGGCCGTTTTTTTTTTAAACCCCCCCCGCGGGCCCCCGGCCGGCACCCCCCGCCCGGGCCACTGCTTGCACTGCTTGCGCTGCTCCCCAGGCACGCCAGTGATCACGTGTTGCGACGATCCCTGGAGGCTGCCCGGAAGAGGGGGCCGTTTGCGCCGACGGGTGGGGCTGGGTCGCTCAGGCGTGGCGGTGGCTGCGCTTGTTGCCGGTCACCAGTCGGTAGACGGCGAGGAGGATGACGGAGCCGATGATGGCGGCGATCCAGGTCGAGAGGTCGAAGAAGCCGTCGATGGAATCGACGCCGAAGATGACCTTGCCGAGCCAGCCGCCGAGCAGACCGCCCGCGACACCGATCAGCATGGTGATGATGATGCCGCCCGGGTCCTTGCCCGGCATCAGGGCCTTCGCGATGAGACCGGCGAGCAGCCCGATGAGAATCCAAGCCAGAATGCCCATGATGCGTCTCCTACCTCGGTGAATAAAGCTGGTGTGAACGATCGTCTTCTCCACACCGGGGTTTCCAAACGTCCCAGGATCATGATCATTACGCTGCGGGAGGCGACACCCCCGGGTTGATGCCGCAGCCCTCCCACAAGCCGAGGTGGCCGTCAAGCCCAGGTGGCCCGACCACTGCGGCGTCCTCGGCAGCGGTTTGTCCTCCTCGATTGCCAGCCGTCGCGCGTCAAGAGGGAGCGCGGCCCGGCGGACCCGAGTCGCCCGGCGCCCGTCAGCCGGGGGCAAGCCGCTGACACCGCCTTCCCTCGAACCCGCGCACCCGCGTGATCTGAGGCCGGATCGGGGCATCCGATGTCGTATGAACCTTTCGAGACCGGTGAAATTGCTGCTGCTGGCGGTCCTGGCCTTCTTGGGGTCGACGCTGTATCTGCACTTCGGCCGTCACGAGCCGTGGGGTCGGTCCTTGCTCCTCGGGCTGGGCACGGCGCCGTTCATCGTGGCCATGTGGAAGTTCCGCGACTGGTACATGGGCCGAGCGGAGAAGGCGGGGCGTCGCATGCGCGAGGCGCGCAACAAGTAGCGGTGGCGCCTGCGACGGACCCAGGCAGCTTCAGCGTGCCGGTCGGGATACCGGGCAACAAGGGAGACCGCGGCGCCGTGCGGCCGCGCCCCTGCCGGGCTGGGAAGGCGGCCTGAGGCCCGACGGTGGGACAATCGGGGTATCAGCGGCAGGGCGGCTCGCGTCCGAGCGGCCTACGCCGTCCGCATACAGAACAGCAGGTCAGCCATGGCCAAGCAGCAGCCGAAGCCGTCCCAGCCCACCCACGGCGAGGGCCCGGGCCCGTACAAGGGCACCGAGCAGCACGGCTGGTCACCGGATGTCGATCAGACCGAACAACAGGACAACCCCAGCGCCCACCGCTCCTTCCACCCCGACACGTACGCACCGGCCGAGGGACCCGGCAGGACCGTCTCCAAGGAAGAAGCGGGCAACCCCCACGGCAACCCCACCGAGAGCCTGAGCAGCCGCGGCGAGGACCAGGGCAAGGGCGCCACCGACAAGGGAATGCACGACACCGGCCGCCGAGGCCGCTCCCAGCGCCCCAGCGGAACCAAGGATGCCTCCGCCTCCACCGGCGTCGACCCCCAAGACCCGCCCGGCACCCGCAGCGCGGGATAGTTCCCCACCGGCCTCCGGGACCGCACTGCGGCCGCCAGCGTGGACGGGAGGCCGCCCGGCCGAACGCGTGCACGTGTCGAGATCAAGCAGGACGCGGGGAGGTGCCAAGTATGACGATCGACAAGGGAGCCGCCCGGGCCAAGACCCAGGGGCAGCGCGTGGCGGACAGCCGCGCCATGGAGGTCGCGGCCCGGTTCGGGCTCTGCGCCCGAGGAGTGATCTACGTCCTGGTCGGGGTCCTCGCCGTACGGATCGGCTTCAGCGGCGACAGCGACGGCAAGGAGGCCGACCGGTCCGGCGCGGTGCGGACCATCGCCGAGCAGCCATTCGGAAAGGTGCTGCTGTGGGCCCTGGTGGCGGGCTTGGCCGCGATGGCGCTGTGGCGACTGTCCGAGGCCGCCTTCGGGCAGGCGACGGCAGGCGGTGACTCGTGGCCCCGGCGCCTGGGCTCTCTGGGCATCGGAGTCTTCTACGCCGTGATCTGCGTCGGCGTGATGCAGACTGCGCTGGTCGGCGGCGGGTCCGCCGGAACACGCCCCGGTGACGCGTCGTCGAAGGAGTACACCGCGAGGGTGCTGGAATTGCCCCTCGGGCGTGTCCTCGTCGGCGTATTCGGGGCCGCCCTGGCCGTTACGGGCGTGGTTGTCGTGGTCCGCAGCCTGATGCGGAAATTCGAGAAGAATCTCCGTACGGGCGAGATGAGCCCGACGACACGGCGCGTCGTCGCGGGCCTCGGCATCATCGGCGGCGTTGCGTGCGGAGTGGTAGCGGCGGTGGCCGGCGTGTTCGTCCTGCTCGCCGCGGTGCGCTTCGACGCCAGCCAGGCGAAGGGCCTGGACGAAACGTTGCGCTCGTTCGCCGAGACGCCCGCCGGGCCCGTGCTGTTGATCGCCGCGGCACTGGGCCTCCTCGTGTTCGGCATCTACTCGTTCTGCGAAGCCCGCTGGCGCAAGGCCCCCGAACACGACGCCTCGGCGGATCAACCGACCCCCCGCAGTACCAGCTGACAGCTGCACGCTGGGCTGCCTGCTCCCCGTCGCGCGCTGTCCAGCGGTCGTCGGCTTGGCCGTCGGCGCCGCAGTCGGTAGAGCGGATCAGGCCGTGCAGGTGGTACGGCCACACGCCGAGGGCGTTCTCGATGTCATGCGGCGGCCGCTCGGGTCAGGAGCTGGCCCATCGCCGCGAGGACCGCCGGTTCGACCCGGTAGTACACCCAAGTGCCGCGCCGCTCGGAGGACAGCAGCCCCGCCTCGCGCAGCTTCTTGAGGTGGTGGGAGACGGTGGGCTGGGAGACGCCGACATCGGAGATGTCGCACACGCACGCCTCGCCGCCCTCGTGAGAGGCAACGGCGGAGAACAGCCGAAGGCGCACCGGGTCGCCGAGCGCCCTGAACATGAGGGCGGTCCGCCCGGCCTCCTCGGCCGTCAGCGGGCGCTCGGTCAGGGGCGGGCAGCAGGGTGCGACGGCCTCGGACTCCAGCAGCGGGAGAACCTTCACATTCGACATACTCCTATGTTGACATATGTCGAATCAGCCGGCGGGGGTGCGAGGGTGTCACCGGGACCGGAGGTGCGCGGTCACCTGCCGGGCGGCGCGTTCGGCGTCCCGGCCCACGCCGCGCAGCGAGTTCGAGGACAGGCTGCGCTGCCACTCCGGCCCGACGAAGTGCAGGCCTGGAAGATGGGGCGGCGCTCTGATGCGCCGGCATCGAGGGCGGCGCGGTAGCGGCCGTCATCGAGGACGGGCTGAGCCGACAGGGTGCACAGGAGGCGGCCCAGCGGAGCGGTGTCCAGGCCGGTTCGGGCCAGCCAGAAGTGCTGGCACGCGGCCCCGCCGGGCCAATGCGTGCGCGGCCGCCAGGCCCGACTGGCCGCCTCCGATGACCGCTACGCCCACGTGCTCCACGACCACCCCAGATTTGATGAACGTCTATGTTGACGCTCATCGAAGCAGGTGGCATGCTGGCAACGCAAGCCATCGACGGATGTCGAAACAAATGAGGAGCCTGCCGTGAACGCGCCTGCCACCACCACCGACCTGCCCACCGTGGTCATCGGCGCCGGACCCGTCGGCCTGGCCGCCGCCGCCCACCTCACCGCCCGCGGCCTGATCCCCCTGGTCCTCGAAGCCGGCCCCACCGCGGGCACCGCCGCCCGCGACTGGGCCCACGTACGCCTCTTCTCCACCTGGTCCGAGGTGATCGACCCGGTGGCCGAGAAGCTCCTCGCCCCCACCGGCTGGACCGCGCCCGACGGCGCCACCTACCCGTCGGGCGGCGACTGGGCCGAGCTCTACCTCCAGCCCCTCGCCGACGTCCTCGGCGACCGCGTCCGGTACGGCGCCACCGTAACCGGCGTCTCCCGCGCCGGCCGCGACCGCGTCGTCGACGCCGACCGCGAAGCGCAGCCCTTCACCGTCCGCGTCGTCAACGCCGACGGCAGCGAGGAGCGGCTCCTGGCCCGCGCCGTCATCGACGCCTCCGGCACCTGGTCCACCCCCGGCCCGATCGGCGGCGACGGCCTCCCGGCCCTCGGCGAACAGGCCGCCTCCGACCGGATCTCCTACCGCGTCCCCGACCTCAAGGACCCGGCCGTCCGCGCCCGGTACGCGGGCAGGCGCACCGCGGTCATCGGCTCCGGCGCCTCCGCGTTCACCGCCCTGGCCTCCCTCGCCTCCCTCGCCAAGGCCGCGGACGGCAGCGGTACGCACGCGGCGTGGATCCTCCGGCGCGGGATCTCCGGCGCCACCTTCGGCGGCGGCAGCGCCGACCAGCTCCCCGCCCGCGGCGCCCTCGGCGTCGCCGCGAAGGCAGCCCTCGACGACGGGCACGCCGACGCCGTCACCGGCTTCCGCACCGACGCCGTCGAACGCGACACCGACGGCCGCCTGGTCCTCGTCGCCGAAGACGGACGCCGCCTGGACCCGGTCGACGAGGTCATCGTCCTCACCGGCCTGCGCCCCGACCTGACGTTCGTCAACGAACTGCGCCTGGGCCTGGACGAGCGCCTCGAAGCCCCCATCGCCCTCGCTCCGCTGATCGACCCCAACCAGCACTCCTGTGGCACCGTCTACCCCCACGGCGTGAACGAGCTCTCCCACCCGGAGAAGAACGTCTACCTCGCCGGCATGAAGTCCTACGGCCGCGCCCCCACCTTCCTGGCCATGACCGGCTACGAACAGGTCCGCTCCATCGCCGCCCACCTCGCCGGAGACCACGAAGCTGCACAGCGCGTCGAACTCACCCTCCCCGAAACCGGTGTCTGCGGCGGCGCCGGCCTTTTCGACGAGCCCGCGGCCGCCGAGGACACCGGCGGCTGCTGCGCGGCCCCGGCCACCCTCCCCATCGGCGCCCCGGCCGCTACATCCGGCGGCTGCTGACCCGGCATGCCACACATCCAGACCGGCGTGGCCGCGACAGGGACGGGGGTCCAGTCGCGGCCACGCGCCGCCCTGCCCGCCCTGTGCGCCACCCAGATCACCAGCTGGGGCATCGTCTACTACGCCTTCCCCGTCCTGAACTCACCGATCACCGCCGACACCGGCTGGTCCCCGGCCTTCACCACCGCGGCGTTCTCCGCCGCCCTGCTCGTCTCCGCGCTCACGGGCATCCCGATCGGCCGCACCCTGGACCGCCGCGGCCCGCGCACCGTCATGACCGCCGGCTCCGCCCTCGCCGTCCTCGCGCTGCTCACCATCGCGGCCGCGCCCAACCGAGCCGTCTTCACCGCCGGATGGCTCCTCGCGGGCGTGGCCATGGCCGCGACCTTCTACCACCCGGCGTTCGCCGCCCTGACCCGCTGGTGGGGAGAGGACCGTGTCCGCGCCCTCACGATCGTCACCCTGGCCGGCGGGCTCGCCTCCACCGTCTTCGCACCCCTGACCGCCGCGCTCGCCGAACACTTCAGCTGGCGTACCACCTATGTCATCCTGGCCGCGATCCTCGGGGCCGTGACCATCCCCGCTCACGCCCTCGCCCTGCGCGGCCCCTGGCCCGCAGCCCCCGCACTCCCCGGACCCCAACCCCACGCGCCCCCGCCCCCGGTCGCCCGCAGCCGGCCCTTCCTGCTCCTCGCCGCCACGCTGACCCTGTCCGGCTTCGCGATGTACTCCGTCGTCATGGGCCTGGTCCCGCTCCTGACCGAACGCGGCGCCACCACCACCGGAGCCGCCTGGATCCTCGGACTCGGGGGTGCCGGACAAACCCTCGGCCGCACCCTCTACGCCACCCTCGCCCGCCACACCAGCACCACCACCCGCACCGCAGCCCTCATCGCCGCAGGCGGCGCCACCACCGCAGCCCTCGCCCTCATCCCCGGCCCCTTCCCCCTCCTGGCCCTCCTCGCGATCCTCGCGGGCACCGTTCGCGGCAACCTCACCCTCCTCCAGGCCACCGCCGTCACCGACCGCTGGGGCACCAGCCACTACGGCCGCCTCTCCGGACTCCTCAGCGCCCCCGCCTCCCTCGCCGCCGCCCTCGCCCCCTTCGCCGGAGCGGCCCTCGCCGCACCCCTCGGCGGCTACCCCACCCTCTTCCTCCTCCTCGCCGCCCTGTCGCTCGCCGCCGCAGCCATCTCCCTCGGCTCAACGCCCCGGACCACACCGCATACCGCGCACTTCGCATAGCGCTCCCCGCCGGCTGGCGGCCATGCCCGGGACGCGGGCGCCGGGAGGCGTACGCGAACGACCAGGTCTCCCCGGTCACGCTGATCTCAGGTAGAGGACACGCGCGAAGAGACCGACGCGGTGAAGCGGGTGCAGAGCGCGCTCGCGGACGCTGGAATCGACGACGTCTCGTTCACGGCGGGGAGGCAGGCCTTCACCTGGAAGCCGCCGTCGGTGACGGGTCCGGCCGTGAGTGCGCCTCCGAGCATGGCGACGCGCTCCCGCATCCCCAGCAGTCCGTGCCCTGCGCCCGGGGAGGGGGCGGCCGGCCGGGCCGGGGCCGTGTTGGTCACGTCGATCTCCAGTCCCTTCGGAGTGAACTGCAGACAGAGGCGGACCTGCGAACCGGGGGCGTGGCGAAGGCAGTTGCTCAGGGCTTCCTGCACGATGCGGTACGCGGAGAGTTCCGCACCCGGTGAAAGCGGTCGCGGCGGTTGGCCGGTGATCTGCGTGGTGACGGACAGTCCGGCACCGCGTACGTTGCCGACCAGGGTGGGCAGGTCGGCAAGGGTGGGCTGCGGCGAGCGGGCGGCACTGGGGTCATGGGCGTCGTCGGACCGCAGCACCCCCAGGACACGGCGCAGCTCGGTCAGCGCGTCCAGGGCGTTGTGGCGAATGCCGGCCAGGTTCTGTTTCAGCTGTGCCGGGTCGTCGATGAGATGCGGGGCCACCTGCGCCTGGATGGAGATGACGGACATGTGGTGGGCCACCACGTCGTGCAGCTCCCGGGCGATCCGGCCCCGTTCTTCCAGCAGGACGCGCTGGGCGCGCTCCTCGGCCGTCAGGTCGGACTGCGCCTCCAGTTCCGCCTGGGTTCGGCGCCTGCCGCGCACGGTGACTCCCAGGAGCACGATCAGGGAGAACAGGACGAGCGCAGTCACCGTGTTGGAGTGAGGGGCGGCCGACCGAGCGGTGAGGAGTGCGGTCGCACCCGGCAGAAGGACGGACAGGGCGAGCGCGCCCCAGGCCGCTCGGGCGCGCACGCGCAGGGCGAGCAGCAGGAGGACCGCCGCGTGCGCACACAGCCCCGGGACGGTGAAGGGCCAGGGGGTGTTCCACAGCAGGTGGGGGGCGCTGGCCGCGGTGGCGGTCACGGTTGCGGCCAGGGACAGCCACCAGGCGGCCCCGGGGCGGTTCAGCGCCAGGAACAGGGCTACGCCTTGCGCCAGAGCGAGCAGGAAGCCGTATGCCGGGCCGAGGCCGTTGCGGTGTCCCAGCTGATCGGTGTCGGTGATGATCACGACGACTGCCGCCACGGCGAACAGGACGTGGGGGAGGTACTTCAGCCGCCGGGGCAGGTTCGGGGGTGGCAGCGGATCGGCCCTGAGTGTCAGCAGGTCCTCACGCAGCGGGGACACGATGCCTCGCACAGCGTTCCTTCCTCTGGTCGCCCGTCGTCGTGGTCGGTACGGCGTCGATCGGGCCGGGCGACGCGCCCTGGCACGACCGGGTGGGTCACGCGCGTGGCCGTTTGCCACCTCGGCGTGTGCGCTCGCTGCGGGCAATCGGCGGGTCAGGCGTATGTGGCGAGGTCGCTGGCCTGCAGGGCGGCGTTGTCGTTGATGCCGATGATGTAGCCGTCCGGGTCCCGGAAGTAGAACTCGCGCTGGCCGTTGTGGTCGGTGACGGTGTCCTTGACGATCTCGGCGTGCTCGGCGATGCGGTCGTGCGCCGCATGGAAGTCATCGACGGCGAGGTAGAACATGCCCGTGAAGCCGACCGGAAGGTCGGCCAGGACGGGCAGCCAGTTCTGGAGGTCGGCGTTGCGGTAGAGCATGCCGCAGAACGAGCCCTCGAAGAGGAGCATGTGGATGTCGTCGCCGGGGCGGGCGGTGCTGGAGTCCACCTCGAAGCCGAGCCTCTCGTAGAACGCGATGCTGGTGGCGGTGTCCTTGACGCCGAGGCAGGGGGCGAACGGCATGATTTCCTCCGGAGGCTTTCGAATCGTACGGACGGGACGGCCGTCGATATCCGACCGTTGCGGTCTCAGCTGGTGGCGCTGATGCAGAAGGGCTGCCCGAGGGATCGAGCAGGACGGTCCACAGCTCCCCGCCGGGCTGGTGGTCGGGCTTGGTCGCGCCGAGCTCCAGCAGCCGCTTCTCCGCCGCTGCGACGTCGTCGAAAGCGAGGTTGAGGTGGAAGGCCAGTTCCTCGGCCGGCCAGTCCGGCGCCTTGAAGCTCTGGGCGGTGTAGAAGATGTACATCGCATGGCCGTCCGTCACCGGGAAGGCGACCGCGTTGCCGTCCTCGTCGGGGTATGCCTGGCCGGGCTCCCGTCCCAGGGCGGCGGCGTAGAAGGCGGCGAGCCTCTTGCCGTCGTCGGCCCACATCGCGTGCGAAGCGACCGAGCCGGCACCCGGGCTCCTCTTCTCACCGGGAGTGCTGGCCATGTGGGTCCTCCATAGTGCCGGGGGCGGCAGACGGCCGGGCCGCCTGGGGGCAAAACGGGCGTCTCGCCCGATGTCTCCGACGTTAGAGGGCCTTTAGGACACCTGGCGTCCTAGAAGTGGATGAATCCACCGTCGGACCGCACATGTCCGGTCCGGACGGTCTCAGTCTGTTCGATGTACGGCGCGCAGGCTGCGCTGGTAGGTGGCGCGCAGGTAGTCGACGACGGCCGGGTCGGCGTCGAGGGTGTAGTCGGTTTCGAGGGTGGTGAGGGAGGTGAGGGTCTGGGCGATGCGGGGCAATGAGTTGTCCGAGCAGTCGAGGGTGCAGGTGCTCTCGTCGACGGGGTGAACGCGGGTGGCCAGGGCCCAGGTTCGGGCGAGGACGCTGTCGGCGGAGGCGTGCACGGTCGCGACGGCGCGGTAGCGGACGGGGGCGGTGGCGATCTTCGCCGCCACGTAGGAAGCGGGGTCGGGTCCGGGCTCGGGCATTGTGCGGGGCGCGACCCGGCGGCCGGTGGGTGAGGGCCGGGTGAGACGGTCGAGGCGGTAGATGCGCCAGTCGTCGCGCCCGATGTCGTGGGCTACGAGGTACCACAGGCCCCCGGAGGCGACCAGACTGTGCGGTTCGACGCGGCGCGGGGCCGGGGTGCCCTCGCGGGTGGTGTAGTCGAAGGTGATGATCTCGTGGTCTCGGCAGGCGGTGGCCAGGACCGTCAGCGTGGTGGCCTCGGCGCGGGGGCCGCGGTTTTCCCAGGTGATCGTGCTGGTGGCCGCTTGCAAGGCGGTGACGTGGCCGCGGAGGCGGGCCGGCAGGACCTGTTCGAGTTTCGCCAGCGCCCGCAGGGCGGTCTCCTCGATGCCGCCAAGCCCGCCGGCGGCCGTGCGCAGGGCCACCGTGATGGCCACCGCTTCGTCGTCGTCCAGCAGCAGCGGGGGCATCGCGGTGCCGGAGGCCAGACGGTAGCCGCCGGCGTGGCCGGTGGTCGCGTCGACGGGATAGCCCAGTTCGCGCAGCCGGTCGATGTCTCGGCGTACCGTACGGCCGGTGACGCCGAGCCGGTCGGCGAGCTCGTGACCGGCCCATTCCCGGCGGGTCTGCAGCAGGGATAGCAGGCGCAGCATGCGGGCGGGCATATCGGTCGTCATGGCGGCCAGTGTGCCGGACTTCAAGGACGTGAGGTGTCCTAAAGGGGTTCTAACGTGGAGGCATGTCCGAGAACAAACCCCTTGAATCCCCCATGAAAGCGGCGCCAGCCGATCCGCGGCGCTGGGCGGCGCTGGTCGTCGTCCTGATCGCGTCGTTCATGGATGCGGTCGATGTGACCGTCGTGCACATCGCGATCCCCGACATCCAGGCCGACACCGGCGCCTCGCTGTCCCAGATCCAGTGGATCACCGGCGGATACGCCCTCTCCTATGCCCTCGGACTGATCACCGGCGGGCGCCTGGGCGACCTGTTCGGCCGCAAGAAGGTCTTCCTGCTCGGGGTGGCCGGCTTCACGCTCACCTCCCTGATCTGCGGCATCGCGGGCAACCCCGAGATCCTGCTGGCCGGGCGTATCGCCCAGGGCGCCATGGCCGCGCTGATGGTGCCGCAGGTCCTGTCGATCATCCACGTCACCTTCCCCACCAGTGAGCGCGGCAAGGTCTTCGGGATCTACGGCGCGGTGATGGCGCTGGGCACCCTGGCCGGCCCCCTCGTCGGAGCCCTGCTCGTGCAGTGGAACCTGTTCGAGCTCGCATGGCGCCCGATCTTCCTGGTCAACCTCCCCCTCGGTGCGGCGGGACTGGTCGCCGGGTGGCTGTTGATCCGTGAGTCCAAGGGCGAGCGGGCACAGCGGCTGGACGGCATCGGCGTCGCGCTGGCCACGGTGGGACTGCTGCTTCTGGTACTGCCGCTCACCCAGGGCCGTGAACTCGGCTGGCCGGCCTGGACGTACGGATCGTTGACCGCCTCGCTGCCCGTACTGGCGCTGTTCGTGGCCTGGGAGCGGCGACTGACGCGGCACGGCGGCTCGCCGCTGGTGGTGCTCTCGCTGTTCTCCCGCCGCAGCTTCGCCGGCGGGCAGAGCGTGCAGCTGCTGTTCGGGCTCGCCTCGGGCGTGTTCTTCCTGGCCTGGACCCTGTACCTGCAACTCGGACTGGGCTTCTCGCCGTTGAAGGCCGGACTGTCCGGAATGCCGCTGTCGGCGGCGATGATGGCCGGCGCCGGCCTGTCCATGCAGGTACTCGTACCGTGGCATGGTCGGCGCGCCCTCCAGGGCGGCGCGCTGCTCGCGGTGGCCGGGATGCTGCTCTTCGCCGTGTTCGCCACCCGCTACGGGTCCGGCATCACACTGTGGCAGACCATGGTGCCGTTGGTCCCGATGGGCCTGGGCATGGGTCTGATCATCGCCCCGCTGACCGACCTGGTCCTCTCCGAGGTGCCCCACGAGCACGCCGGGTCCGCCTCCGGGCTGAGCGCCACCACGATGCAGCTCGGGCAGGCCGTCGGCGTCGCCCTGTCCTCGGTGATCTTCTTCGGCCACCTCGGCCCCGGCGACCCGGCCACCCAGGCCCACGCCATGCCCGAGGCCTTCACCGGTTCCCTGTGGTACGTGGCCGCAGCCTTCGCCGCCGCCTTCGCGCTGCTGTTCGCCCTGCCCCGCCGGGCCGGTACCACGCC
Source organism: Streptomyces sp. NPDC058701 (assembly GCF_042715295.1). Taxonomy (NCBI): domain Bacteria; kingdom Bacillati; phylum Actinomycetota; class Actinomycetes; order Kitasatosporales; family Streptomycetaceae; genus Streptomyces; species Streptomyces sp. NPDC058701. The sequence continues at coordinate 11,397 of NZ_JBHXSY010000024.1, forward strand.
TGCGGACCGTGCGACGAAGAAGGAGGCGGAACGCGAGCCGCAGCTCGTCTCCTGACAACCCCGCCCCTGGCGTCCACCTGGACTGCACGAGGTCCCGCCAGGGTCCTGACCTGGGCACCGTGCCCTCACCCTCCAAGGGCTCCCACCTCCCCCGGCCGGTTGCCCAGCCGGTACGGCCCCTCTCAGTGAAAGGTTTCTCCCATGAGCTTCATGTCCCCGGGTTCCGTCGTCTGGTTCGAGATCGGCACGGCAGACCCCGCTACGGTGCAGAACTTCTACGGCCCTGTTCTGGACTGGTCCTTCGAGGTCGACCAGGACTCCTCCGTCGACGGCCGCACCTACACCCGCATCATCGCTCCCGGCGCGCCGTGGCCCATGGGTGCCATCCAGCAGGGCGACACCGGTGGTGAGGTCGTCAACCTGTCGATGCTGTCAGCCGACGTCGAGGCCGACGTCGACAGACTCGCCGCCCTCGGGGCCGAGGTCGTCTTCCCCGCCAGCGCGGTCGGCGAGGTGACGGTATTCGCCGCCTGAAGGACCCGCGCGGTAACACCTTCTCCCTCTTCTCCCGCGGCAGCTCCGAAGACCTGGCCGAGCGGGCGCAGGCCACCGAGGAACACATGGAGGCGACCGCCTTCCGGCCCCGGCCCGGCTCCATGGCCTGGTTCGAGATCGGCACCACCGACCCGCAGACCACCATCGACTTCTACGGCGAGGCGTTCGGCTGGCGCTTCGAGAAGGACGAAACGGCGGGCGGCAAGCCGTACTTCAACATCTTCACCGGCGGCGAATGGCCCGCGGGCCGTCTGTGGGACCACAGCGCCAGCAAGGACGGGGGCGACTACGCGATGCCGTCGATCCTGGTCACCGATGTGCCCGCCACCGCCGCAGCGGCCACCGTCGCGGGAGCCCGCGTCGAGCACGGCCCGGAGGCGAACCCGGACGGCCTGGTCTTCGCCCGCCTGCGCGACCCGCACGGCAACCGGTTCGGCCTGTTCTCCATGCCCACCCACACCTCCTGACCCGCCGCGGGGCGGGGCAACCCCGAGGCTGCCCCGTCCCGGCCCTCCATCCATCCATCCATCCATACGAGATCGAAGGAGAACCCCATGAAGATCGCACTGCTCGGAACCGGCTTCGGCCAGGCCCACGCCGCCGTCTACGCCACCCGCGACGATGTGGACGAGGTGATCGTCTTCGGCCGCACAACGGCGAAACTGCGGAAGATCGCCGACGAATTCGGCTTCGCCACCACCACCGACCTGGACGCCCTGATCACCGACCCGTCGGTGGACCTGGTCGACATCTGCCTGCCCACCCACCTGCACGCCGACACGGCCGTCCGCGCCCTGGAAGCGGGCAAGGACGTCCTGGTCGAACTGCCGCTGGCCACCTCCATGGACGACGCCCAGCGCGTCATCGACACCCAGCGGGCCGCGGGCCGCCAGGTGTTCGTGGACATGTTCTCCCGCTTCAGCCCCGCCAACGTCTTCCTGCGCGAGGCCGCCGCCGACCAGCGCTACGGCGCGCTGCTGTCGCTGGAGGTCGAAGGCCGCACCGCACTGCTGTGGCCGGGCTACGACCTGGGCCTGGACTCGCTGGCGATGGACATGATGCACGCCGACTTCGACCTGGTCACCAGCCTGCTCGGTGCCCCGCGGGCCGTTCAGGTCACCGCGGTCGAGAAGCCCGGGGGGCGGGGATCGGCGGCCGAGGTGGTGCTCACCTACCCCGAGGCGATGGCACGCTGCTCGTCCTCGTCGCTGATGCCCCGGCCATACCAGATGGGCGGAGGCTTCCGGGCAACGTTCGCCGATGCCGTACTGGAACTGGGCATGCGGGCCGACGACACCAACCGGGGCACGTCCCAGCTCACCGAATACACCGACCAGGAGCAACGGCGTATCGACCTGCCCGGCGCCGCCCCCTACGCGCAGATGATCGACCACGTGCTCGCCTGCCTCGCCGGCCGCGAGAAGAACCGCATCGACCCGGTCGGCGCACTGGAAGCTCTCCGCCTGACGCTCGATGTCAGCCACCGGTTGACCACCCCACAGGTGGCACATCAGTCCTGACGGGAGACCCGGCCCCACCAGCGGTACCCCGGAGGGTATGCGGGGATCCATGGTGCGTCTTCTCTCGCCGCCGTCACCCTGTGTGTGTCAGTGGTCAGCCGGCCGGGAGCATTCTCTTCCGCAGGGCCGGTCAGCCGGCGGAGGGGCGAACGCGTGCGGGTGGGCCCAGAGTCCAGTCGAGGCGTCGGCGGAAGTACACCAGGGGCTCGGCCTCCGCCACCGCGCAGTCGAGCACCTCGCCCACCACGATCACGTGGTCGCCGTGCGGGAGCAGCACGCCCGTACGGCACTTCGCGTAGACCGGGACGCCGACCAGCCGGGGAACCTGTCCGTCCCACTCCCAGAGCACGTCGGCGAACTTGTCCTCGGAGCTGCCCGCGAAGGTCTGGGCCAGGGCGGTGTGGGTGCGTGCCAGGAGGTGGACGCCGAAGTGCGCGCCCGGTCCCGCGGCGAGCTCCCGACAGGTCCGCGAACTGCGGGCGAGCGCCACCAGGATCGACGGCGGGGCCGCGCTGTAGGAGCAGAGGGACGACACGAGCAGACCGCAGGGCCGCCCGTCGTCCCGCCGGGCGGAGACGACCGCCACCCCTGACACCAGCCGGGACATCGCCTCCGTGAACCCGTCCGCCGGACCGGCTCCACGGCCCTCGTCCCGGCCGGGGCCCTGTGCGCGGGCGCGCTCCCGCCGCTGCTTCTCCTGCTGTCGGAGGTCCATCCGGCCCCCCTACGCGTGGGCGCGTTCGGCCGCGCGCAGGCAGGTCTCCCGGCGGCTCTGCGCCTCGGAGTCGTCGGTGACGGCCAGGACGGCCTCGAAGTCGGCCACGGCCCGTTCGAAGCTGCCGGCCGCTTCGTGCACCACACCCCGGTTGAACCGGAAATCGGGACGGCCTTCGAGTTCCACCGCACGGTCGAAATCGGCCAGCGCCGCGTCCAGATCGCCGTCGAGGTAGGCGAGTTCTGCCTTGATCGCCCACGCCTCGGCCAGCTCGGGGTCGAGGCGCAGAGCCTCGGCGAGGGAGTCGCGCGCCTCGGCGGTCCGGCCGTCCTCGGCCCACAGGCGTCCCTGCAGACAGAGCAGGTGCGGGTGTTCGGGGTCGAGCAGCAGACCGGCCGTCACGTCCTCCAGTGCGGCCTTGTCGTCGCCCCGGTCGGCCAGCAGGCCGGCGCGCGCGAGCAGCGCCTCGAGGTGGCCGGGTTCCAGTTCCAGGGTCCGGTCGAAGTCGGTCAGTGCTGCCTCGGCGTCGCCGAGTTCCAGCAGGGCTTCGCCACGGTTGTAGTGCGCCTCGGGGAAGGGCGGCTCCAGGGCCAGTGCCCTCTCGTAGTCGGCGATGGCCTCTTCGACGCGGCCCAGCCGGCGCAGCATGCTGCCGCGGTTGAAGTAGTGGTCGGCGAAGTCGCTGTCCGCGTCGATGATCGAGGCGTAGTCGGCGAGGGCCTCCTCCAGCCGGCCGCTCATGCCGTTCACCTGGGCCCGGTTGTAGCGCAGGCCCACGCGGTGCCAGGTCCGTTCGCCGATGCCCAGTTCGCGGTCCAGCCTCTCGATCCCTTCGTCGAGCAGTCGCAACGCCTCGTCCGGTCGGCCGGCCCTGACCTCCACCAGGGCGAGCCCGTTGCGGTTGAACACCGAGTAGAAGGCGCGTTCCTTGGGGTCGGGCAGCAGGTCCGAGATCGCGATGGCCTGGTTGACGTAGGCCCTGGCCCGCCGGTCGTCGCGCAGTTCGGGCGGGAAGTGGCGGGCGTAGAGCATGCCCGTCTCGTAGGCGAGGCTCATGTGGTGCTTGGGCATGGCGGTCGCCGCCCGGGCCTCCTCCTGGACCGCGGCCGACTCCTCCGGCCTGCCCGCGGCGGCCAGGCACACGCCCGTCTCCCGGGTGAAGGGCCACCAGAGGTCGGGGCGGGTGACGGGATCCGCCCGGTGGCGGCCCTCCTCGCCCATCTCGGCCGCGGCGTGGTAGAAGCCGAAGTACTTGCAGCGGCCCTGCGCCCAGCGCAGGGCGTCGAGGCCGGCGCCGTCGGAGTCGCTGCCCCGCAGCAGGTGGTACGGCAGGGCGCCGAGTTTGAGGGACGGTTCCGCCTCCGCGCGGGAGGCCAGCGCCTCGGCCCTGCGGTCGTGCAGGCCGGCGCGCTCCTCGTCGCTGATCGCCCGGTACGCGGCGTGCAGCGCGGGGTCGTCGTCGACGCACTCCCCCTCGACGTACCGGGCGGCCGCCTGGAGCGGCGTCTGCGTACGGTCGTCCGAGCCGTCGGGCCCGGGGCCGGACGCGGTGCCCGGGCCGTGGATGCGGGTGGTCCGCGTCGCGAGTTCCGAGGGGAGGGAGACGGACAGCATGCCGGGAGGGTCGGCGAGGGTGTCCGTGTCGGTGGCGATCACGAGGGTCAGCAGCTCCGCGGGGATGCGCCGCAGCGCGGCGGCGAGGAACTCCCGGTCGGTGACGTCCGCGTGGTGGACGTTCTCCACCACGAGGGTGCGCGGACCGTCCCCGGCCCCGGCCAGCGCGGCGAGGAGGAAGTCCACCAGGCCGTGCGCGACCCGCAGCGAGTGCAGCCGGGCCGGGTACCGGGTCGCCTCGCCCGGCGCCTTCGCGTTCTGCTCCAGCGCCCTTTCCTTCGGCGGCACCAGGGGCGCCAGCTCCGGTGTGCTCTCCTGGAGTTCGATGTAGTGGCGTACGGCCAGCTCCGGCTGTCGGCGCAGCGCGTCCGGCGCCACGTGGCGCAGCAGCTCGCCGGCCGCCGTGTAGGGGCCCCGGAGGCGCCGGTGCGCGTCCACCACCGTCAGCGGGGAGGGCAGTCCGAGGCCGGCCCGCAGCCGGTCGCGCTCGCGACGCCGGGGAGCCGATATCCAGTAGTGGCCGGTCATGAACGTACCTTTCACGGGGGCCGAGGGGGGCACGCGTCAGTCGATGACGTGGTGGGTCCTGGACCGTCGGGCGCGCACGCGTTCCCTGGCGGCGATCCAGATGGTGAGGGCGATCTGGCCGAAGGTCAGGAAGAGGAAGGCCGAGGAGTCCAGGAGTTCGGTCCAGCTCGATCCCTCCCCGGCGCCGAACCGGTCGATCGCACCGGAGACCATCCGCACGAAGACCGGGGCGAGCGCGAGCACGAAGGTGCCGAGGCTGACGGTGTAGCCGGCCACGATGAGCCAGGAGTACCAGCGTGCCGCCCGGCGGTCCACCGGGTGCCACTGGGACTCGTCCGCCAGCCGGTCGGTCCGCCCGCACCACCGCAGGAACCGGTTGCGCAGCAGGCGGACGGAGGTGGTGTGCAGGTCCACGCAGCCGAGCATGGTGGTGATCAGCACGTACACGTCGGTGCGGAGGTAGAGGAAGAACTGCCACAACAGGCGCAGCAGGGCGGCGAAGGCCAGCCCCAGGCACACGCGGCTGGTCACCGTTTCGGCCCCGCCGGGGCCCCGGGACACGTCCGCCACCGTGATGAGCAGGCCGAGCAGGACGCAGTCGGCGACCATTCCGGCCACGATCGGCAGGTAGCGCTTCCTGCGCTCGACGGCGACCAGGCCGTCCAGTGCCGTCTCGACCACCAGGAAGTAGAAGCGGTACGACAGCCGGGTCCGTGAGCGGACGCCGAGGCGCCGCGCGGCCAGGGCGTGGAACGCCTCGTGCACGGCGATGAGGGGGACGGCGGCGACCAGCAGCACGAGGCTGATCACCGCGTAGTAGTCGCTGAACAGCAGGTCCTCGGCCGTCGGTACGAGGTCCGGGGACTGGACCGTGCGCAGCAGCGCCCAGGCCACGACGAGGGCGTAGCAGACCCAGGCGGGCGGCGAGAACATCGCGCGGCCGAGCCTCTGCCAGCGCACCGGCTCCGCCTCCGCGGGCTCCTCGCCGTCCTCGCGGACGAACCCGAGCTCGCGCAGGGCTCCGATGACGTCCTCGACGTCGACCTGCTCGCCGTACTCGGCGGCGTACCAGTCGGAGGCCTGCGCCGGCGTGGCCCCGTCCGCCAGACGGCGCACCAGGTGGGCCCCGTCGGCCGGGAAGATCGCGTAGGAGTCCGTGTCGGGCCGCCCGATGGTGACGTCGTCGCCGTCCTCCAGGTAGACCAGCGTGTGGAACGGCAGCGGCGTGTCGGCGGTGCTGCGGATGCCGTGTTCCGGCATGGGGTCTCCCTCGGCTTCCGGTCCGGATCCGGCACGGGCGGGTGACCGCCTCCCCGGGAGGCGCCGTCGTGCCGGCGGCGGCCTGAGTCGCCTCGGGCTGCCCGCAGGCACGACGGCACCGCGGCCCTGGCGTGCCAGAGGCCAGGACTCAACTGATCAGGATCAGTTGGGGTTGGTGTAGACGCTGCAAGCAGACGAGGTCAGGCGGACCGGACCGGCCTTGCGTACCTGGATCTTCTTCATTCAGGACACCTCCTACAACCAGTGGGTGATGCGGACGGGCTCATCTTTGCGAGGGCCGCCATCGTTTCCCCAAAAGCCCGCCAAACCCCTCCCCCGGGGCGTCTCTTCCCGGGGGCGTCCCCTCCCGGACGCCGTGCAGAACCTGACAGAAGCCTGGGTCTTTCCAGTCCATTCCTTTACCGGGCGGGAGGTGTCGGCTCTTGCGCCGCGGCTACCATGGGGCGCACATCAGACACACTGCGTAGTGGAGGCGTGATGCTGGGTCTGGTTCCCGGCGCCAAGCCCGATCAGGGCGCGAGCGCCCCGGGACTCGGCGAGATCAGTGCGAATCCCTGGGTCTTCAAGTGCATGGGGCGCTGCTACAGCGCCGCGAAGTCCGGTGGGGCCGTGGTCATCCAGGACATCACCGACATCACGCGGCCGTTCCCCGTCGGCCGGGCCGAGCGATCCTCCGACACGTTGTGGAGCGTCCGGACCCCCCGCGGTCAGCTCGCCGGCCGCACGGGCGGCACCCTGCACGCGGTCGCGGCGCTCCGGGAGGCCGCTCTGCCACCCGCCGGCCCCTTCCCCGGGGTCTGAGGGACGCCGGGCGGGCCCCGTCGGCGAGAAGGGTCAAGGCCGTTGCGGCGCGGCGGTGCAGTGCCGGCCGTCACAGCGCAGGCGTACGGGTTGCCCGGGGCCGGTTCCGTACCGGTGGGGCGGTCGCCCCGGCGACGTGACCTCGATGGGGCCCGGCCGACGTGGCCGCCGCTGCGAGGACCTTCGCAGGCGGCCGACTCGGGGTACGACTGCCCGCCGCTGACCGTGGCAGCGCTGTACGCGTGCGTGGCGGCGCTGCCGCGCGACCGCACGTTCGGCAACGCCCGGACGGGCCGTCGCCTGGTGGAGGAGATGACGCAACAGGCCCGCCGCCTGGGGTCGTTGGCTGCTCCCGGCCTGGAGGACCTGCGCATGCCGCTGCCGGAGGACCTGCCGGACTCCCGTCCGAGCCGGGTCTGACCGTACGGCGACGCGGACCCCGCGACGCTCCGGAACTCCGGGACGCCGCGGGGGCGCCGCTACTGCCAGTCGTCCCAGGGGGCCGGCTCGTCCAGGTCGTACGGCGGCTCCTCCTCGTCCGGAGCCCCCGACTCCGCCGCCGGCCCGGCCGCCGCGGGGGCGGCGGTGGAACCGGCCGGGGCCGGCGACGGCGCGGGGGCCGACGCGGCGGGGGCGGGCCCGGTGGCATCGCGCTGTGCCAGGGTGTCGAGGACGCCCTGGGCGTACTTCGTCAGCTTGGCCTCGCCGACCCCGCCGATCGTGCCCAGCTCCTCCACCGTGGCGGGAAGCCGCGTCGCGATCTCCCGCAGCGTCGCGTCGTGGAAGACGACGTACGCCGGCACGCCCTGCTCGCGCGCCGTCGCGGCCCGCCAGGCGCGGAGGGCCAGGAAGACCGGCTCGGCCTCGGCAGGCAGGTCGACCGGTACCCGGGCGCCCTTCCCGGAGCGGGACCCCGACTCCTTCCGGGACGGGACGGCGGCCGCCTTCTCCTTGCGCATCTGGACGGTGCGGCGGCCTCCCAGCACCTCGCCGCTGTCCTCCGTCAGCACGAGCGTCCCGTAGTCGCCCTCGACGGCCAGCAGCCGCTGCGCCAGGAGCTGGCGCACGACCCCCCGCCACTCCGCGGTGCTCAGGTCCGCCCCGATGCCGAACACGGAGAGCCCGTCGTGGTCGAACTGGATGACCTTGGCCGTCTTCTTGCCCTGGAGGATGTCGACGATCTGACCGGCGCCGAACTTCTGCCGCCGCTCGTTCGCCAGCCGCCACACGGTCGACAGCAGCTTCTGCGCCGCGACCGTCCCGTCCCAGGACTCGGCCGGCGTCAGGCAGGTGTCGCAGTTGCCGCACGGTTCGCCGGACTGCCCGAAGTAGGCGAGCAGCCGCGTCCGGCGGCAGTCGACCGTCTCGCACAGCGCGAGCATGGCGTCCAGGTGCATGCCCAGGGACCGGCGGCGGGCGTCGTCCCCCTCGGAGCCCTCGATGAGCTTGCGCTGCTGGACCACGTCCTGCAGGCCGTAGGCCAGCCACGCCGTCGCCGGCTCGCCGTCGCGGCCGGCGCGGCCGGTCTCCTGGTAGTAGCCCTCGACCGACTTCGGCAGGTCGAGGTGGGCCACGAAGCGCACGTCCGGCTTGTCGATACCCATGCCGAAGGCGATCGTGGCGACCACCACGACGCCCTCCTCCCGGAGGAAGCGCGACTGGTTCGCCGCCCGCGCGCGGGCGTCCATCCCGGCGTGGTAGGCCACGGCGTCGATGCCCTGCTCCACCAGGAAGGCCGCGGTCTTCTCCACCGAGGCCCGCGACAGGCAGTAGACGACTCCGGCGTCGCCGTCGTGCTCGGTGCGGATCAGCTCCAGCAGCTGCTTGAGGGGGTTGTTCTTCGGGGCGATGCGGTACTGGATGTTCGGCCGGTCGAAGCTGGCGACGAAGTGCCGGGCGTCCTCCAGACCGAGCCGCGCCACGATCTCGGCGTGGGTGGCCTCGGTGGCCGTCGCGGTCAGCGCGATCCGCGGCACCTTCGGCCAGCGCTCGTGCAGCATGGACAGCGCGAGGTAGTCGGGCCGGAAGTCGTGTCCCCACTGCGCCACACAGTGTGCCTCGTCGATCGCGAAGAGCGACACCTTGCCGCGGTCGAGCAGCCGCTGCGCACTCTCCGTGCGCAGCCGCTCGGGCGCCAGGTAGAGCAGGTCCAGCTCGTCGGCGAGGAACGCCCGCTCGACCGCCTGCCGCTCGTGCGGATCCTGCGTCGAGTTGAGGAATCCGGCCCGCACCCCGAGGGCGGTGAGCGCGTTCACCTGGTCCTGCATCAGAGCGATGAGCGGCGAGATCACGACGCCCGTGCCGTCTCTGACGAGCGCGGGGATCTGGTAGCAGAGCGACTTTCCGCCGCCGGTCGGCATGAGGACGAGGGCGTCGCCGCCGCCGACGACCTGCTCGATGATCTCCTGCTGCTCACCGCGGAAGGAGCTGTATCCAAAGACGCGGTGCAGCACCTGCAGAGCATCGGAGGTATCGGGGGAAGCGTCCGGAAGGGCCATCCTCGAAGCCTAACGGCACCCGCCGACACCCCGGCGCCGTCCGCCCGGGCCTGTGGACGACCGCCCCGCCCGCGCACCGCCCCGGTATCGGCGCGGCCGGCCGGGACGCCCTTGGCCGCTGCCGCTGCGCAGTACGGGCGGCGCCCTCGACGGGTCTCCCCCTTCCACGCCAACTCTCGCTCATTCAGGGTGAGTTCCTCCCCGTCTGCCCCATGTTCTACGGGCCGCACCCGCCCGCTCCAGGAGGTCCGATTGCAGTCCAGGCACTCCCCCGCCGTCACCCGCGCGTTACGGCGGTCCCACCTGCTCATCGCCTTCGGCCCCGCGCTGGCGGCCGACCCGGCCGGGCCCTACCGCGCCGACAACCACATGTGGCTCCACGCCGCGTCGGGCGGCAAGGTGCTGCAGTTCGGCCCGAGCAAGCAGATGAACCGGGTCTCGACGAGCGGGGCGGGCAGCATCGCCGGGGCCGGCCCGCGTGCCGACACCCCGGACGCGATGACCGGCAACGGCGTCGCCTACGACATCGGCAAGCTGCTCCCCCTGGGCGGCTCGCCCGCGTACGCGAAGACCTCCGCGACCCCGCGCGCCTACACCGTGGGCGTCTCGGACGGCCAGGTGCAGTCCGCCCGTACGGTTCACCGAAGCCCCGGCCGGTGATCACCGGTGGCGCGCCCTCCCGGGCCGCTCCGGGGGCGTCGCTCGCGGTGAGCACCCGGGAGCCGGTGTCGTCGTTCGTCCTCACCGTCTTCTGGCCCGGGTCGGGCGCCTGACCGGCCGGCCCGTCAGCCGGGCCCGGGCCCGGACCCGGCGGCGAAGGCCCGGCGGCCGTGCGCGAGCAGCTCGCGCACGGCCGGACCGGGCGCGGCCCTCCACACCAGGGCGAGCAGGGCCGGTGCGTCGACGTCGTCGATGGTGCGGGCGGTGAGCCGGTCGCGGTAGGCCTCCGCCATGGAGTCGCTGAGGACGGCGACGCCGAGGCCGCGGGCGGCCAGATCGGCGATGGCGTCCGCGGCACTGGCCTGCAGCGCGATCGCGGGGTGCAGACCCTGGGCGGCGCAGGCGTGGTCGAACACCGTCCGCAGGCCGGTACCCGGTGGCATGCACACGACCGGGTGGGCGGCGACGTCCCGCAGGCGGACCCGGCGCCGGCCGGCCAGGGGATGACCGGGCGCGACGGCCGCGACGAGCCGTTCGCTGATGATCGTCAGTGCCTCCAGGCCCTCCGGGGCGGCGGTCGCGGTCCCGACGAGGGCCAGGTCGACGGCGCCGTCGCGGACCGCCTCGACCAGCCGGTCGGACGTGTCCTCCAGCAGCGAGAGCTCCACGCCGGGATGCGCCCGGTGGAACGCGGCGAGCGCCTCGAAGAGCGGCGTGACGGTGCAGCCGGTGACCATGCCGACCGTGATCCGGCCCCGGATCAGCTCGGCGACCTCCCCGACCGCCTGTCCCACGGCCCCGGCCGCGGCGAGGGCGGCGCGGGCGTGACCGAGGGCCGCCTTTCCCGCGACGGTCAGGGTGACGGTGCGTGCCGACCGGTCGAACAGCTCGGCACCCAGCTCGCGTTCCAGCCGTCGGATCTGGGCGCTGACGCCGGACTGGCTGATGCGGACCCGCTCGGCGGCTCGGGTGAAGTTCCGCTCCTCGGCGACCGCCACGAAGTATTCCAACTGCCTCAGCTCCATGAACAGCAATTCTAGTTGCCAGCAGAACCAGCTGTTGGACTTCTGGACGACGGCGGACCACCCTGGGACGTACGGACAGCCGAGCCAAGAGCCCGACCCCAGGAGGCAGTCGTGCCGGAGTACGAGAAGGCAGTGCACCCCGAGGACATCACCCGCCTGTTCGTCGAGCGGTCCAACGCCGGCGACGCGGCCGGAGTCGCCGCGCTGTACGAGGAGGACGCCGTACTGGCCTACCCGCCGGGCGAGCGGACGGTGGGCCGCGAGGCGATCCGCGCGCTGTGGGAGAAGGTGCTCGCCGACCGCCCCCGCTTCGAGCCGGAGCAGCCGCTGCCGACGCTGGTCAGCGACGGCGTCGCCCTCACCTCCACTCCGCCGAGGGACGGATCCGGCGCCCGGGCGCAGGTCGTCCGGCGTCAGCCCGACGGGAGCTGGCTGCGCCTGCTCGACCAGCCCGAGTTCACCCGCCCCGCCCCCTGACTCCGCGGGCCGCACGCACGGGTCGAACACGACGCGACCGGTGGGGAGTCGACCGGTGGAGGGAGGGTGTCCGTCCCGAGGGAACGAGAAGGGCAGGAGGTGTTGGCACTCCTTGCCACTCTCAAGTTATAGCGCGGTGGGGGGCTTGCGGCAAGGCCCCGGCCCCGGGGCAGAATCACGGGCCGAGGCCAGAACCTGCAGGAATGGGAGATTCACGAAGTGCGAGGGCTTTTGTCTGTTGACGGGTCGTACGGTGACGGCGGATCGGCGGTGCGCAGCACCCCCCGGTTCCGGACGCGGGGCACGGGACCGCGGGCGGCGGGCGCACCGCCCGCCGCCGCCCCGGCGGCCGCGCCGGTTCGGAGCCGCTGACATGGACCCCGTGACCACCAGCGCGTTCGACCTCCCCGACGGCCTCTCCGCGAAGGCCGATCCCGTCCTGATCGACGCCGACGAACGGCACTTCAGCGCGATCGCGCGGAGTCTGGAACAGTCGATCGCCGAGCTGTCGGACAGCCTGGACACCGCGCGCAGGACTCCCGGCGGCATCGGCCGGGCGGCGATGGACCGGGACTCCGAGATCCACCGGCTGACCGGCCGGCTGCGCACCCTGCGCCGCTTCGGCCTGAACCTGTGCCTGGGGCACTTCGTCCGCGCGGACGACCCCGATCCCGTGTACATCGGGCGGCTCGGCCTCACCGACAGCGCGGGGCGCCGGCTGCTGGTCGACTGGCGCTCCCCCGCGGCCGAGCCGTTCTTCGCGGCGACCCACGCCCGCCCGGCGGGCCTGGCGAGCCGCCGCAGGTACCGCTGGACCCGCGGCCGGATCAGCGACTACTGGGACGAGGTGTTCACCGCCGACGGGCTGGAGGGCCACGCGGCGCTCGACGACCAGTCCGCGTTCATCGCGAGCCTGGGCGTCAACCGGTCGCCCCGGATGCGCGACGTGCTCGCCACCATCCAGGCCGACCAGGACGCCGTCATCCGGGCGGGGTCACGCGGCGCGCTCGTCGTCGACGGCGGACCGGGCACGGGCAAGACCGTCGTCGCGCTGCACCGCGCCGCCCACCTCCTGTACTCCGACCCCCGCCTGGGGCACCGCCGCGGCGGTGTCCTGTTCGTCGGCCCGCACCAGCCCTACCTGGCGTACGTCGCCGACGTCCTGCCCAGCCTGGGCGAGGAGGGCGTGCAGACCTGCACCCTGCGCGACCTCGTCCCCGAAGGAGCCGGGGCGCCGGTCGAGGCCGACCCGGAGGTGGCCCGCCTGAAGTCGTCCGTGGACCTCGTGAGGGCGATCGAACCGGCCGTCGGCATGTACGAGGAGCCGCCCACCGAGGGGATGACCGTGTCGAGCCACTGGTCCGACCTGTGGCTGGGCGCCGACGACTGGGCAACCGCCTTCGAGGCGGTGGAACCGGGCACGCCGCACAACGAGGCGCGCGAGCAGATCCTGGAGGAGCTCCTCACGATCCTCATGGACAAGGACGACAGCGGCGCACCGCCCCACCTGCTCCGCAGGTCGCTGCTGCAGGACCGCGACCTGATCCGGACCCTCCACCGGGCGTGGCCGATGCTCGACGCGGGCGAGCTGGTCGGAGATCTCTGGTCGGTACCCGCCTACCTGCGCGCGTGCGCTCCCGGGCTCGCCCACGACGACGTGCGCCGGCTGCAGCGCGCGGACGCCGGGGCCTGGACGGTGTCCGACATGCCGCTGCTGGACGCGGCGCGGCAGCGGCTCGGAGACCCCGAGGCGTCCCGGCGCAGGCGGGCGAACGAGGCCGCCGACGCCGCCGAGCGCGCGCGCCGGGCCGACGCCGTCGACGGCATGCTGCAGAACGTCCTGATCGACGAGAGCGAGGGCGCGGTGGGGATGCTGCGCGGACAGGACCTGCAGGACACCCTGGTCGACCGGAGCGCCCGGGAGGCCGCCGAACCGGACCTGCTCGCCGGTCCGTTCGCGCACGTCATCGTGGACGAGGCGCAGGAACTGACGGACGCCGAGTGGCAGATGCTGCTGCTGCGCTGCCCGTCCCGCAGCTTCACCGTCGTCGGCGACCGCGCGCAGGCCCGGCGGGGGTTCACGGAGTCGTGGGAGGAACGGCTCGAACGGGTCGGGCTGGACCGGGTCACCGTGGCCTCCCTGAGCATCAACTACCGCACCCCGGAAGAGGTCATGGCGGAGGCCGAGCCGGCCATCCGCGCCGCGCTCCCCGACGCCAACGTGCCGGCCTCCGTCCGCAGCGCCGGCGTCCCCGTGGTGCACGGGTCCGCCGCGGATCTGGACGCGGTGCTCGACGCCTGGCTGGCCGCCCACGCCGAGGGGACAGCCTGCGTCATCGGCGCAGGGGGCGCCGTCGCCGGCGCCGCCGTCGGCGGCGCGTTCCGCGGGCGGTCCCGCGTCCGGTCGCTGACCCCGGAACTGTCGAAGGGACTCGAATTCGACCTGGTCGTCCTCGTCGACCCGGGGGCGTTCGGCGAGGGCGTCGAGGGGGCGGTCGACCGCTACGTCGCGATGACCCGCGCGACCCGGCAGCTCGTCGTCCTCACCAGCCCCTGACACCGGCCGCGGACCGCACCGGCCGTACGCCGCCGGGGGCGGAGGGGACGGCCTACGCGCAGGAGGGGCACAGCCCGCGGTAGGTGACCTCGGCCCCGGACACCGCGAAGCCGAACCGCCCCTCCACCGGGAGGTCGGCCAGCGGGTCGCCCGTCGGACGGACGTCGCGGATCAGGCCGCAGCGCGAGCAGACCAGGTGCTCGTGCGGGTGGTGCGCGTTGGGGTCGTAGCGCTTGGCGCGGCCGTCGGTGGAGACCTCAGCGACCTCGCCGAGGGAGACCAGCTCGCCCAGCGCGTTGTAGACGGTCGCCCGGGAGATCTCGGGCAGCAGCAGCACCGCACGCGCGTGCACCTCGTCCGCCGTGAGGTGCACGTGGTCGCCTTCGAGGACCTCCGCAACGACGCGCCGCTGGGCGGTCAACCGCCAGCCGCGCCCCCGCAGCCGATCCAGCAGGTCACTCATGTCGGCTCACCCGTTCAGGTTCGGCGGGACCCCGGAGTTCACGAAGCTCGTCCGGGATCCGATGAAATATGGGATTGGTGTCCTTCTTGACTTGGATTCTGTCCATCGTAGGATCGGTTCCGTAGATAGCCAAGGGGCAGGAAGAATCCGGAGCGGCAGGAGACAGAGCCGTGAAGGACCACGCCGCGGAGCCGCGCGACGTCGCAACGGCGCCCCGGCTGCTCCACCCGCACGCACGTCCTGAGCACCGTGATCCGCCTGGTCCGGAAGGATTCCCATGTCTGAGAACCATGACGCAATCGTCGTAGACGCCAAGACGGAGGGCGGAGGTGGCTGCCCCGTCGCACACGGGCGCGCCCCCCACCCGACGCAGGGCGGCGGCAACCGCCAGTGGTGGCCCGAGCGCCTCAACCTGAAGATCCTCGCGAAGAACCCCGCCGTGGCCAACCCCCTCGGCGAGGAGTTCGACTACGCCGCGGCCTTCAAGACGCTCGACCTCCCCGCGGTGAAGCGGGACATCGCCGAGGTGCTGACCACCTCGCAGGACTGGTGGCCGGCCGACTTCGGCCACTACGGCCCGTTCATGATCCGGATGGCCTGGCACAGTGCGGGCACCTACCGCATCAGCGACGGCCGCGGCGGTGCCGGAGCCGGACAGCAGCGCTTCGCGCCCCTCAACAGCTGGCCGGACAACGGCAACCTCGACAAGGCCCGCCGCCTGCTGTGGCCTGTCAAGAAGAAGTACGGCCAGAGCCTCTCCTGGGCCGACCTCATGATCCTCACCGGCAACGTGGCGCTCGAGCAGATGGGCTTCGAGACCTTCGGCTTCGCCGGCGGCCGCGCGGACGTCTGGGAGCCCGACGAGGACGTCTACTGGGGCCCGGAGACCACCTGGCTCGACGACGAGCGCTACACCGGGGACCGTGACCTGGAGAGCCCCCTCGGCGCGGTCCAGATGGGCCTCATCTACGTCAACCCCGAGGGCCCCAACGGCACTCCGGACCCGCTCGCCGCGGCCCGCGACATCCGCGAGACGTTCCGCCGGATGGCGATGAACGACGAGGAGACCGTCGCGCTGATCGCCGGCGGCCACACCTTCGGCAAGACCCACGGAGCGGGCCCGGCGGACCACGTCGGCGACGACCCCGAGGCCGCGCCGATCGAGCAGCAGGGCTTCGGCTGGAAGAACACGTACGGCACCGGCAAGGGCGCCGACGCGATCACCAGCGGCCTTGAGGGCATCTGGACGAACACCCCGATCACCTGGGACAACAGCTTCTTCGACATCCTCTTCGGCTACGAGTGGGAGCTGTTCAAGAGCCCCGCCGGCGCGCACCAGTGGCGGCCGAAGGACGGCGCCGGAGCGGGTACCGTTCCGGACGCCCACGACCCGGCCCGGACGCACGCGCCGACGATGCTGACGACCGACCTCTCGCTGCGGATCGACCCGGCCTACGAGCAGATCTCCCGGCGCTTCCACCAGGACCCGGCCGCGTTCGCCGACGCCTTCGCCCGCGCCTGGTTCAAGCTGACCCACCGCGACATGGGCCCGGTCGTGCGCTACCTCGGCCCCGAGGTCCCGGCAGAGACGCTGCTGTGGCAGGACCCGCTCCCCGCCGTGACGCACGAGCTCGTCACCGACGCGGACGTCGCCGCCCTGAAGCAGCAGGTCCTCGCCTCGGACCTGTCGGTGTCCCAGCTCGTGTCCGCCGCCTGGGCCTCGGCCTCCTCCTTCCGGGGCAGCGACAAGCGCGGCGGCGCCAACGGCGCCCGCGTCCGCCTGCAGCCGCAGAGCGGCTGGGAGGTCAACGAGCCCGACCAGCTGGCGGTGGTGCTGCGCACGCTGGAGGGGATCAAGGAGTCCTTCAACAGCGCCCAGACGGGCGGCAAGCGGGTCACGCTCGCCGACCTGATCGTGCTCGCCGGCGGCGCCGCCGTCGAGCGGGCCGCCGAGGAGGCCGGGTTCGACGTACGGGTCCCCTTCGCACCGGGCCGTGTGGACGCCTCCCAGGAGCAGACCGACGTGGAGTCCTTCGCCGCGCTGGAGCCGACCGCCGACGGGTTCCGCAACTACCTCGGCAAGGGCAACCGGCTGCCGGCCGAGTACCTGCTGCTCGACCGGGCGAACCTACTGACCCTGAGCGCCCCCGAGCTGACCGTGCTCGTGGGTGGTCTCCGCGTCCTGGGCGCCAACCACCAGCAGTCGGCGCACGGCGTGTTCACCACGGCGCCCGGAACGCTGACGAACGACTTCTTCGTCAACCTGCTGGACCTGGGCACGACGTGGACCGCGACGTCCGGGGACGCGAACACCTTCGAAGGGCGCGACTCCGCCACGAACGAGGTCAAGTGGACCGGCACCCGCGCCGACCTCGTCTTCGGGTCGAACTCGGAGCTGCGCGCGGTCGCGGAGGTCTACGCGGGCGACGACGCGAAGGAGAAGTTCGTGAAGGACTTCGTCGCCGCCTGGGTCAAGGTCATGAACCTGGACCGGTTCGACCTGGTCTGATCCAGGCATCCGGGTCGTGATCACGACGCCCGGGCCCGGCCCCACCGGCCGCGGCCCGGGCGTCCGCCGTTGCGCGGGGCCACGGCTCCCGCACGCGCCCGGCCGGGCGGGCACGGCGCCGGAGTGCGACCCGTTCGATCTTTCGGCCCGAACGCGGCAACCTTCCTTGCTCCGGCGGCAACTGAAGGGGGAACAGCGCACCCCACCCCGAGGAGCAACCCCGGATGCCCGCTTCCCCCCACCGCCGTCCCACCGCCCGCGGAAGGCTCGCCCTGGCCGGAGCGGCCACGGTGGTCGCCGTCGCTCTCGGCGCCGTCCCGCTGATCGTGACCGCCGGCGCCACCGCCCCCGCGGGCCTCGACCGCGGCGCCCTGCCCGCCGGGGACGGCTGGGCCGCGAGCGGCGCGGGCACCGGCTACTCCCTCGACGCCTACCTCCGGGCCTACGACCCCGCCGCCCGGGGGCGCGCCAAGCTGCCCGCCGGCCCGCAGGAGGACGCCCGCAAGGCGGCGCAGGGGCGGCAGGCCGCCCGCATGGTGTTCAGCATGCCGGCGCGGACCACCGTCATCGGGGTGCCCGGCACCGGCGCGGGCATCACCGGCGGCAGCCTGGTGGTGAACGTCGTCCAGCGCGCCCCGCTCGCCCGGGCGGGCAGGATCCACCTGTACGACAACCTCTACGCCACGGCCGAGCGCGAGGGCTACGCGCACCGCCACAGCATCAACCCCCGGGCCGGCGCCCAGGTCGTCGCGGAGAACAACCACTGGACGCTGTCGCCCGACCGCGAGGTCTCCCAACTGCTCATCGGTGACGGTACGGGAGCGGTGGCGGGCGGCGGGAACCTCGTCGACGGCAAGCCCGCCGACCCGGTCGCCGCGTACAACGCCGCCAACCCCGGCAGGATGCTCAAAACGTCCGTCTCCCGGAAGCCCACCCTCTCGGCCTGCCTGGAACCCGCCGCCGGGCTGCCCGCGAAACCGGCGGCGAAGGCGGGCGCAGGCCTCCTCACCGAAACCGGCTCCGCCCCGGCCCCCGCGCCCACCGCCGCCGCGCCCTCACCCTCCGCCCCCGCGCCGTCCGGCACCCCCAAGGCCGGCGGCGGCACGTACGGCAACGCCGGGAGTGCCACCGCCTCCTACACCGCCCGCACCTACCTGGCCGGCACCGACGGCTGGAACCCGGCGGGCTGATGGACGCCGTCACGCGGACCGGGACCCGTTTGCGTCCTGACCCCGTCCGGGGTCCGTCCGGCGCCCGCCGGCCGGAGCGGGAAGCGGCCGAACAGCCGCTCGAACGAGCTGCTACGCTCCCGCATCCGCCGGTTGGCGCCCCCGTCGCACCGAGAGGCCGTACCGAGGCCATGACCACCGACGAGGCGTCCGCGGACTTCCACGCCTTCTTCGAGCGCCACCACGCCGAACTCGCCCGCCTCGCCCATCTGCTGACCGGAGAGGCCGACGCCGCCGACGACCTCGCCGCCGACGCGATGGTCGCGCTCTGGCACCGCTGGGACCGGATCAGCCGCGCCGACTCCCCGGCCGCCTACGCCCGCGGGGTCGTCGCCAACCTGGCGCGCGGCCGGATCCGCAGCAGCGTGCGCGAGCGACGGCGCGTACTGCAGTTCTGGTCGCACCGCCCGGAGCGCACCGACGGCCCGGACGTGGCGGCCGTGATGGACGTGCGTGCCGCGCTGGACCGGCTGCCGTTCCGCAAGCGCGCCTGTGTCGTCCTGCGCCACGCCTTTGACCTGTCGGAGAAGGACACCGCCCTGGCCCTGGGGATATCGGTCGGCACGGTGAAGAGCCAGACCTCCAGGGGAACGGCGGAACTGCAGCGGCTGCTCGGCACACGGGCCGCCGACGAGCTGGTGGGGAGGAGGAGCCGGTGACGGACGAACTGCGCGATCTGCTGCGCGAGAGCGCCGCGGCCCACCGGCCCGACCGGGCCCGCATGCTCGCCCGGGTCGAGCGCGGCACGGCCCGCCCGGAGCCCCCTGCCCGGCCGTTCGGGCGCGGGCGCGGCGGGGTCCTGTCCTGGCCGAGGGTCGTTCTCGCGACCCTGGCGACGGCCGGTGCCCTGGCGGTGGGCAGCTTCGCGGTGGCGACGGTGTTCCGGGCCCCGGAACCGCCGCAGGTCGCCACGGATCCGGCCCCGCCGGCCTCCGTGTCACCCCCACCCGCCCCGCCCGCGACCGGGTCCCCGTCCCCCTCCACCGCCCCGACCGGGACGGGGACGGGGTCGCCGCCCGCGTCGCCGCCGCCCTCCACGACTCCAACGGGGCCCGGGCCCGGCGCCGGGCGGACCCCCTCCCCGGCGCCGTCCGCCGGTTCGCGCGCCACGCCGCCCGCGGCCGGTTCGCGTACCGAGGACGGCCCGCTGTGGGCCGACGGCTCCGTCGATCCCGACAGCACCGTCCGCCGGGCGCGGAGCAACGTCACCCTGAAGACGTCGAGTCCGCTCACCGCGCTCACGGTCGAGCTGCGGATCGCCCTGACCGACGGGGTGCGGAACACCGGGAGCAGGCAGTCGCTCCCGGCCGGCGACTTCGCCGTCTCCGTCCGTACGAACGGCGGCTTCCTCGTCTACCGGTGGACGCTCAAGCCGGGCCGGACGGTCCCGGTCGGCGAGCACCTCTTCGCCGGGCAGTACGACCACGCCACCGGGGGGCGCGACGCCAACGATGACTCCTACGGCGTCGAGGCCGCCGCGGTCCGCGGCGGCGGCCCGGACGGAAGGGCATCGGTGTGGGGCGACTTCGCCCGGACCGGCTGAGCGGGGCGCCGGGTCAGGCGGCCGGCTGGGGGCGGGTGGTGCCGGGGAGGCAGGCCACCGCCGTGTTGTAGGTCTCGTACACCCCCTTCGGGTTCGCCTTCCAGAGCCACAGGTGCAGGGCGTAGTGGACGGGCTGGCCGGGGAAGTTGCCGCGCAGCGGGCCCTTGAAGGCGCGGCCGAACAGGCTGGGGCGGTCGTCGTCCGTGGCGGGGTTCTGGTCCCGGTCGTAGACCAGCCACTGGACGCCCACGAGGCGCTTGCCGCCGCGCCCGTCGTCCTCGTAGTACAGGGCGGCGGGCTTCGACGGGTCCACGGAGTTGTCGTACCCGTGGTTGAAGTGGGGGTAGCCGAGCGCGCCCGGGCCCGTCCGGTTCGCGACGCAGTACTTGTCCGGCACGTAGCCGGCCTTCACCCCCTTCGCGTGGATCAGATACGGCGCGGTCGCGCGGTACGCGACGCTGCGTTCGGCGGCCGCTCTGCCGCGTTCGGCGCCGGCGGGACCGGACGCGGTGGCGGGAACGGCGGCGGCCAGCGCGAGCGCGGCGGCCGTCGTGAGGACCAGGGCGGGACGTCGGGCCATGCGCGGTCTCCTCTGGGCGGTGGGCTGCACGCACAGGCCCTTCCCCGGCCCCGGGCACCCGTCACCGCGGCGGACCGTACGGCCGTCGGCCGGTCGGCCGAAGGCCGGACCTCGGCGGGCGCCGCCGCCCGGGCTCCCCGGTGGAGTCCCGCCCTGCTCACGCCGGGCCGGGCGGGTGCCGAGGCGGTCCCGGACCGGGCGGGCCGGGCGGCTCACCCGATCGGGCGGGGGCCGTTTCGCGGCCCGCTCCCGTAGGGAAGCGCTGGGTCCGGGAACCCGAGTGTCACGGAGGGCGCGGAACATGACGCAGGACAACGCGGCAACGAAGGCGGCTCCGCCGGGCGGCGGGGCACTGCACGACATCGTGTCGGCCGTGTCCGCCGGCGCGCCGGAGTACCGGGCGTGCCCCCATGCCGCCTACGCCGCGCTGCGCGAGCAGGCCCCGGTGTGCCGGCTGACGCCGCCGCACGGGGTCGACACGTACCTGATCACCCGCTACGACGACGCCCGGGACGCCCTCTCGGACCCGCGGTTCAGCAAGGACATGCGCGGGGCGATCGAGACGTACCACGCCGTGTACGGCAGCTTCTTCGACGCGCTCGACGACAACGTGCTCTTCTCGGACCCGCCGCGGCACACGCGGCTGCGCCGCAGCCTGCGGAGCGCCTTCACGCCCCGGCGGGTGGAGGCCATGCGGCCGCGGATCACGGAGATCGCGGAGGGCCTGCTGCGCGACTGCCGCGAGCAGAACGAGGTCGACCTGATGACGTCGTTCGCGTTCCCGCTGCCCATCGCGGTCCTCTGCGAGCTGATGGGGATCCCGGAGGCGGACCGCGGCGAGATCCTGGAGCAGTTCTCCGTCGTGACGCGGGCCCGGTTCGACCCCCGGCTGAAGAAGGAGCTGAGGGCGGCCGAGGAGTGGCTGCAGAACCGTCTGGGACGGCTGGTGGCGCACACCCGCGAGAACCCGTCCGACTCGTTCCTCAGCGACCTCATCCGGGCGGAGGACGCCCTGGACGACGCCGAGCTCGTCTCGTCGATGTGGGTGATCTTCTTCGCGGGCCACAAGACCACCGCGTTCCAGATCGGGAACACCGTCCTGAACCTGCTGCTGCGGCCCGACCAGCTGCGGCGGTTGAGGGAGGACCCGCGGCGGATCCCGCAGGCGGTCGAGGAGATCGTGCGGTTCGAGGGGTCGGTGGAGACCTCGACCTTCCGGTACGCGGCCGAGGACGTCGAGATCCGCGGGACCCTGATCCCCGAGGGCTCCCTGGTGCAGATCGCCATCACCTCGGCGAACCGGGACCCGGAGAAGTTCACGGACCCCGACGTCCTGGACGTGACCCGCGAGGGCATCCAGGGCACGCATCTGGGGTTCGGGCACGGCACGCACTACTGCCTCGGGGCGCCGCTGGCGCGGCTGGAGCTGGAGATCGCGCTCTCCTGCCTCCTGCGGGAGTTCCCGCAGATGCGGACGGCCGACGACGAGGAGGCCGAGGGGGCGTGGCTGAAGGGGCCGGTGGCGGCGTTCCGCGGGCTGCAGCACCTGCGGCTCGTCTTGGACCCGTCCCGTACGGCCGTGAACCTCGGTCCGGAGCCCGTGGGCTCCGCGGCCGCTACGGCCCCCGCGGCCGCACCCGTGGCCTCCCGCAAGTAGACCCGCACCCGACGGACGGTGGACTGGCATGCCGGACTCTGCGCGCACCTCCGCACGACCCCTCCCGCCGGTGGCGGCGGACGAACCGCTGATGGCGTCCGTGGGCACGGGTGACCTCGTCCTCACGGCGCCGGGGGATCACACCCCTGGACAGGACGGGGAGCGTTCGGCCCCGTCGAAGATCGACATGCACCACCACTTCTGCGCGCCGGAGTGGCGCGAGTGGGCCGAGCACCACGGGCTGATCGAGGCGAGGCAACTGCCGCCGTGGACGCGCCTCGACACCGCGGCGACCGTCCGGTTCATGGACGGCGCGGGCATCGCCACGGCCGTCCTCAAGCCCATGCTGCCGGCGCGCTACCGTTCGTCGGCCCAGCTGCGCGAGGCCGTCAACATCACGCTGCGTTCGATGATCGAGGTCGTGCACTCGCATCCGGGCCGCTTCTCGTTCTACGCGCCGCTCTTCCTGGACGATCCCGACGCCTCGTCCTGGGCCGTGCGCCGCGGGCTCGGTCAGCTCGGCGCCGTCGGCGTGAACGTCACGGCCAACTACGGCGGCGTCTACCTCGGGGACCCGTCCTACGACCGGCTGTTCGGCGAACTGAACGACCGCTCGGCCGTGGTGGACACCCACCCGCACAACCTGCCGGGCGGCCCGCCCGGCGCGGCGACGGTGCCGGGCATCCCGAACTTCATGTGCGACTTCCTGCTGGACACCACGCGCGCCGCCGTCAACATGATCAGCAGGCGGACGCTGGACCGCTTCCCGGACATCTCCGTGATCCTGCCGCACGCCGGCGGCTTCCTGCCGTACATCGCGACCCGCATGCAGGCCCTCGGGCGGTTCTGCGACCCGCCGATCGACCCCGGCGCGGTGCGCGACCACCTCGGCCGCTTCTATTACGACACGGCGGGTCCCATGGCTCCCGCGGCGACCCTCCTCGCCCACGTGCCGGCCGACCGGATCCTCTTCGGCACCGACTGGCCCGCCGCACCCGCCGACACGGTCACGGAGCTGGCCCTCCCCGCGCTCGAAGCGGATCCGGCCTTCACCCCGGAGCAGCTCCAGGGGATCTACCGGGGCAACGCGCTCCGCCTGATCCCGCAGCTCGCGACGGTCTGACCGCCGCCCGGCCCCCGGACCGTCACGGCGAGGGGGTTCCGGGCGCCGCTCCCGGCGCCGCTTCGAGGGCCGCCTTCAGGTTGCGCAGCGTGGTGCGGATGTTCCGCTGCTGGAAGTCGGCGAAGGTGTGTCCGCGCGTCGCCACCCGGTCGAAGGCGTTGGCCACGGCGTCGGGCCACGTGCGCCGGTCGTCGGTCCAGGTCTCCGTGACGCGGGTGCCCTCGGCGACCGGCTCGAACCGGTACTCCCAGGTGGCGATGGGGCCCGGCAGCCGCGGCCGCCTGAGCCCGATGGCGTGGACCCGGAACCGGAACAGCCGGCCCTGGTCGGCCGCGGTGACCGTGCAGCGCGTGGTCCAGCGGAACGGGCCCCGCTTGTTGTGGCCCTCGAACACCATCCCGACGTACGCGCTCCCGTCGCCGCCTCCGGGCACGGTGGCCCCGAGGTTCTCCGGGCTCCAGTCACCCATGCGGGTGACTTCGGACACGCGCCGGTAGACCGTGGAGGGGTCGGCGCCGACGAGGACGCTGTCGGACACGCTGAACGTACGGGGCATGGCACTCCGATCTCCGGGGGGCCGACGCTATCGCCTGACCACCCCCGAAGCTACCCCCCGGTAACCCGATGCCGCCCCTCCGGTCGCGGCAAGGACTCCCCCGGGGGTCGGTGGATGCGTACCGTGGGGACATGACGGCCGGTCAGTACGGGGTGGACGTGGCCCCCAGCGTCGAGGTGCCCGTGCCCGGCGACGGGGAGCTCTGGGCGGTGGGGGCGGTGATCCTGGACGGCCGCGGCCGGGCCTTCGCGCAGCGGCGCGGCCCCGACCGGCGGCTGTTCCCCGGCTGCTGGGACATCGCGGGCGGTCACGTCGAGCCCGGCGAGTCGCTGCTGGACGCCCTGGTGCGGGAGGTCGCGGAGGAGACCGGCTGGCGGGTGCGGCGGGTGCGGCGCCTTCTCGGCGTGTGCACCTGGACCGGGGACGACGGCAACGGTCTGCGGCACGAGGCCGACTACCTCGTCGAGGTCGACGGCGACCTGTCCCGCCCGGCCCTGGAGTGGGCCAAGCACTCCGCGTACGACTGGTTCGGCCGCGAAGACCTGTCCCGGCTCAAGGAGGACCGCGCCGGGGACACGTTCATCCACGACCAGGTCGCGTCGGCGCTGGGGGTCCCCGGGGAACCGTCCGGCGGAGCCTGAGGCGCAGTCACCGGCCCGCGGCGGGCCGGTTTCACGCGCTGGAACGGCACCGGATCTTCCGTATGCTCGTGCCGCTCGGAGCGGTCAATTCCGCTTCCCGGAGCACGAGTCCGCGACGACGCCGTGCCCGGGTCTCCCCGCCGGCAGACCAGAGGAACCGCATGCTTCTGTCCTTCGACCGACATCTGGCCGTGGGCGCCGCCCTGCTCGCCGTCGTGGCCGGCGTCGTACCGGCGACCGCCGCGCACGCGGCGCAGGCCCGACCCGCCGGGACCGCGCAGGCCGGGCCCCCCGCTCCCGACCTCGCGGCGCTGGAACGGGCGCTGCGGAACACGACCGCCGCCGGCGCGCCGGGAGCGATGGCCCGCTTCAGCGGCCCCGGCGGCGCGAGGACGAGGGCGGTCGGCGTGCGCGACCGGGCCACCGGCGCCGCCATGGACCCGGCGGCCCGCTTCCGGATCGGCAGTGTCAGCAAGACGTTCACCTCCGTCGTCCTGCTCCAGCTGGTGGCCGAGAAGAAGGTCGCCCTCGACGCGTCCGCCGGCCGGTACCTGCCCGGCCTGCTGCCCGACGACCGCATCACCGTGCGCCACCTGCTGACCCACCGGAGCGGGCTGGCGGACTACACGGACGCGATGTTCGCGCGGACCGTCCCCGGCTTCGAGGCCGTCCGCAACAAGGTGTTCGGGTACGGGGACCTGGTGCGGCTCTCGCTGGACGAGCCGCGCACGAACCCGCCCGGCGCGGCGTACGCGTACTCGAACACCAACTTCGTGGTCCTCGGCATGCTCATCGAGAAGGTGACCGGCACCGGGATCGCCAAGGAGTACGGCCGCCGCATCATCAAGCCCCTGCGGCTGCGGAACACCTCGTACGTGCATCCCGGCACGGCCATCCGGGGACTGCACGCGCGCGGCTACCTCCACCCCGACGAGGCGGGTGCGCCGCTGGTCGACTCCACCGAACAGACGGTGTCGTGGGCCCAGTCCGCCGGAGCGGTCATCTCCGACGCGGCGGACCTGAACACCTTCACGTCCGCCCTGCTCGGCGGAAAGCTGCTGTCGGAGCCGATGCTGGACGCCATGACCACCGCGACCCCGACCGACACGGCGCGCACCCGCTTCTACGGGCTGGGCCTGCGCCGCTACGACCTCTCCTGCGGCACCTCGGTCTACGGGCACACCGGCACCGTGCAGGGCTTCTACACCTACGCGTTCACCACCCGCGACGGCCGCCGGAGCCTCGCCGCCATGGCGAACACCTCGAACAGGGGCCAGGCCAACACGGCCCTCGGCGGCGCCCTCGACGCCGCGTTCTGCGGGGCGGCGGCCGCCAGGCCGGCGAAGGGCGCGGCGCGCGGCTTCGCGGCCGCCCCGGCCGACGTCGACCTGCCCGAGCGCCACGCCCGCTGAGGCCCGTGGACGGATCGGGGTGTGCACGGCGTGCACGCGGTGGGGGCGCCTCGTGCACATCGCGGTGCCGCGCTACGTGCACGTCGTGGACGAGTTCCCCACGACGGCACCGGCAAGATCCACACGATCGAGATGCGGGAGGCGGCGGCCCGGTTGCCTGAGGGTTCCTGAGCCGCCGCCGAAGGAGTCCCGAACGCCCGGCGGATGGGTTCCGGGTCCCGTGTCCGGACCGGCTCAGCCGCGGGGGGTCAGCTCGGTCATGGCGCTCCAGCCCTGACCGGGGACCTCGACGTTGATGATCTCCGGGGTCGTGGCGATCGCCCCGGCCAGCGCCTCCATGCCGGCCCGGAAGTGCGCGGACCCCACATGGGCGGCGCCCGCGTCGGCGTCGGCGAAGGCCTCCAGCAGCGTGAAGCTGTTCGGGTCCTCGACGCTGCGCGACCAGTCGAAGAAGAGGTTGCCCGGCTCGTCGCGGGTGGCGCGGGTGAAGTCCTCGACGAGGGTGAGCCAGTCGTCGCTGCGCTCCGGGCGGACGTCGAACCTGACGGCGATGAAGATCATGCGGGCCAGCCTGCCAGGAGCCGGCCGCCGGCGCACATCCTGCGGCCGCCGGCCCGGGCGCCGCCCCGACGGCCGGCCCGGCGGCCGGCCCCGGCGCCGGTCATCCGGCGGCGACGGTGACGACCGTCTTGCCGCGCACCCGGCCCGCCCTGAGCCGGCGTACGGCCTCGGGGACCTCGGCCAGCGGATGGACCCCGTCGACGACGGGGGTGAGCGAGCCCGCCTCGATGAACTCCGTGAGGGCCACCAGGTCCGCGTGGCGCACGCCGGCCGCGAGCGCCCGGAGCCGCTGACCGGTGAACGGCGACAGCAGGAGGGCGCGCAACTGCCGGTCGTTCCCGCCGATCCAGCGGCCGCCGCCCTCGCCGCCGACGATGACGAGGGTGCCGCGGGCGGTGAGGGAGCGGCGCAGGGCGGTGAGGGAGCGGTTGCCCGCGATGTCGAGGACGAGGTCGTAGCGGCGGGCGCCGTCGGTGGGGTCCTCGGTCGTGTAGTCGAGGACCTCGTCGGCGCCGATCGAGCGGACCAGTTCGGCCTTGCCCGGGCTGCACACGCCGGTGACCCGGCCCCCGAGGGCCTTGGCCAGCTGGACGGCGAAGGTGCCGACCCCGCCCGAGGCGCCGAGGACGAGGACGCTCTGGCCCTCGGTGAGCCGGCCGACGTCGCGCAGGGCCTTGAGGGCGGTGCACCCCGAGACGGGAACGGCGGCGGCCTCCTCGAACCCGAGGGTGCTCGGCTTCGGCGCGAGCTGGTCCTCCTTGGCACGGGCGTACTCGGCGAACGCGCCGCCGCAGCCGCCGTAGACCTCGTCCCCCACCCGGAGCCGGGTCACGCCGGGGCCGACGGCCACCACGCGTCCGGCGACGTCGATGCCGCGGACCTGGTTGTTGGGCCTGCGCAGTCCGAAGCCCGCGGCGCGGATCAGGTAGGGCATGCCCGCGGTGAGGTGCCAGACCCCGGGATCCACGCCCGCGGCGTGGACCCGTACGAGGACCTCGCCCCTGCCGGGCACGGGCTGTTCCCGCTCCGCGGGGCGCAGGACGTCGGGCGGTCCGTAGACGTCGTGGACGATCGCCTTCACGGGGTGTCTCCTTCTGGGTCCGGGTACTGGAACACGGTGTCGAGCGGCGCGGCGAACACGCGGGCGATCTGGAAGGCCATCTCCAGGGAGGGCGAGTAGCGGCCCTGCTCGATGGCGATCACGGTCTGGCGGCTGACCCCGATCCGGCGGGCGAGTTCGGCCTGCGTCATCTCGCCGTGGGCGAAGCGCAGGGCGCGGATCGTGTTGGTGACCCTCGTCGACTTCACCACGGGTGGAATCCCAGCCGGTAGGAGACGAGTCTGGCCGCGGACGACAGGACGGAGGACAGGACGAACGCCAGGTAGATGGCGTTGGCGATCCAGAACTGGTCGGCGCCGGCCATGGCCAGCAGCAGGCCGGCCACGGCGCCGATCACCACGAAGGACTGCCCGACGTACTCGCCGAAGCGGTGGATCTCCCGGTCGCGCTGGTCCTTGACGTTCTCCTCGGCCGGCGAGAAGGAGGCGACCACGACGTGCAGGACGATCTGGGCGGCGATCGCCGCACCGACCGTCCACAGCAGCGCGGCGGCGTAGGGCGCCTCGGCGAGGGGCACGCCGGCCGGCCGGCCGAGCACCAGGACCAGGTAGACCGCGTACGCGGCGATCGCCACCACCAGCATGGTCCAGGCGCGTTTCTCTTCGACCGCCACGTCGGGCCTCCTCCTGATGTAAAGAATCCTTGACACCCTGGAGTGTCAAGCAGGAGCGACCTCGTGTCAAGTTTTCTGTACATCTACGGGCGGCGTCCGCGGTCCCGGACGCCGCGAAGCCGCCCCGGTTCCCGTGAACGGCACAGGAGCCGGGGCGGCTTCGGCGGTGGGCCCGCCCGGGGTTCAGTCCAGGCCGAGCAGCCGGCCCATCACCTCGTGGAGAACGGCCTCCGGGTCCCCCACGCCCTCCGTCACGCGCCAGGCCACGAAGCCGTCCGGGCGGACGAGGACCGCGCCGGAGGGGGTCGAACCGTGGGCCGCGGCCCAGTCCGCCCCGTCCTCCGGGGTCAGGTCGGCGCCGGGTCCGGCACCGAGGGCGTACGCCTGGAGCGGCACGCCCGTCTGGGCGGCGACCCGGTGGGCGGCGTCGCGCCAGGGCGTGCCCTCGGAGGCCAGCAGCACGAAGGACCGCTCGTACAGGTCGACGGTGGACCTGCGTCCGTCGGGCCCGGTCAGCCACAGGTGCGGGGCCCGGGTGCCGGGTTCGCCCGACAGCTGCAGCCGGTCGGGGACCACCGGCAGGGCGGGGTCGGTGCCCAGGACGGCGCCCCGGGTGTAGCGGTAGCCCATGGCCACCTTCAGGACCCCGCCCGGCCGGCCGCCCCGCGCGTCGGGGGCGGGCTCGTACCCGGGGTGGCTGTGCTCCGCCGAGCGGGCCGAGGCGCGCTCGCTCGTCGCCCGGGCCACCGGCAGCCGCTCGGCCTCGTACGAGTCGAGCAGCCGCGGACCGGCCGTGCCGTTCAGCACCGCCGCGAGCTTCCAGGCCAGGTTGTGCGCGTCCTGGATCCCCGTGTTGGAGCCGAACGCCCCGGTCGGGGACATCTCGTGGGCGGAGTCGCCGGCGAGGAAGACCCGGCCCGAGCCGTAGCGCTGCGCGACCCGCTCGGCGGCGTGCCAGGGGGCCTTGCCGGTGATCTCGACGTCCAGGTCGGGCGCGCCGACCGCGCGACGGATGTGTGCGGCGCAGCGCTCGTCGGTGAAGTCCTCCGTGGTCTCGCCCCGGTCGGGATGCCACGGCGCGTGGAAGACCCACCGTTCGGCGTTGTCGACGGGGAGCAGGGCCCCGTCCGCGTCGGGCTTCGTCAGGTAGCACACGATGAAGCGCCGGTCGCCGACCACCTCCGCGAGTCCGCGGGAGCGGAAGGTGATGCTCACGTTGTGGAAGAGGTCTCCGGGACCGGTCTGCCCGATGCGCAACTGCTCCCGTACGGGGCTGCGCGGACCGTCGGCGGCGACCAGGTAGTCCGCGCGCACCGTGAGGTGCTCACCGGTGTCCCGGTTCTTCATGTGCGCCGTCACACCGGTCGCGTCCGGGTCGAAGGACTGCAGCTCGGTGGCGTACCGCAGGTCGGCGCCGAGCGTGGGGGTCACGGCCTTCAGGACCGGCTCGATGTCGTTCTGGCTGCACAGGCACCACGCCGAGGGGCTGAAGCGGGCGAGCGCTCCCCCGGGGTCGATCTCCTCGAACAGCCACTCGGAGTCGTCACCGGTCAGGGAGCCGCCCTGCAGGATGCCGTGATTGGCGGAGAGGACCGAGGCGGCGTCCCGGATCCGCGCCTCGACGCCCGCGACCCGGAACAGCTCCATCGTCCGTACGTTGATGCCGCGTCCGCGCGGGTGCAGCGAGGTGCCCCCGTGCTTCTCGACCAGCATGTGCCTGATGCCGTGGCGGCCCAGGAACAGCGAGGTGCACAGGCCCACCAGGGAGCCGCCCACGATGAGGACGGGCACGTGGTGGTCGACGTTTTCCTTCATGGCTTCTTCATGCCCGGTGCGGGGGGTCTTCGCTCGCCCGTTCACCCGCATGGTTCTCCCCTCTCGCGCCGATCGCGCGACGGGAACACGATCGGTTCGGGTGGCGCCACCCGCGTTCCGGGGGGCTGACCGACCGCATCCGCAGGTGGATCACCCAGGCGGATGCCACCGAGGACCGACGACGCCCCAGGGAATGCGGCGACCACGTGGTCTCGAAGGAGTGAGAACGATGACGACCTTGTCGGAACGGATATCCCAGTCCGCCTTCGACGACTCCCGGCTGCGGGTCGTACTGCTGCTGGACCTCTACGACGGGGCCCAGACCCAGTTCCTGGAGGTGTACGAGCAGCTGCGCAGGCAGGTCTCGTCCGTCCCGGGGCACATCAGCGACGAACTGTGCCAGTCGATCGAGAACCCCTCCCAGTGGCTCATCACGAGCGAGTGGGAGAGCGCGCAGCCCTTCCTCGCCTGGGTGAGCAGCGAGGCGCACGTCGCGACGGTGCAACCGCTCCACGGATGCGTACGGGACACCCGCTCCCTGCGTTTCAGCGTGCTGCGGGAGACCGGCAAGTCCTCGCCCCCGGAGCCCGGCGGCGCCTTTTCCGGCACTGCGGACGCGGGCACGGCGGAGCGCCGTGACGGCCGGCTGCAGGCCGCCCCCCGGCACGGGGACGGCGTGGTGCGCCACGCCCTGACGTTCACCGTGAAGCCGGGCAGCGAGGCCGTGGTCGCGAAGCTGCTGGCCGGGTACACGTCCCCGCAGGCCCGGGTGGACGAACACACCAGGCTGCGCCGCACCTCGCTGTTCATGCACGGCAACCGTGTCGTACGGACGGTCGAGGTGGAGGGGGACCTCCTCGCGGCGCTGCGCCACGTGTCCCGCCAGCCCGAGGTCCGGGCGGTCGAGGAGGCCGTCAACCCGTACCTGGAGCAGGACCGGGACCTGACCGACCCGGGGTCCGCGCGGCTGTTCTTCACCCGCGCCGCGCTCCCGGCGGTGCACCACGTGGCGGCCGGCGGGCGGGAACTCGCGGACCTTCGGCGGCACGCGCTCTTCTACCCCGCCAAGGACGGGTGCGGCGCCGCCCTCGCCCGGCTGCTGGCCGGCCAGGACGAGGCCGCCGTGGACGATCCGGCGAGCCCCATCGAGGCCAGCACCGTCTTCCAGCGGGACGACGTCGTCGTCCGGCTCGTCGATCTGAGCGGCCCGATCGGCGCGCGGCCCGCCCACACGCTGGGCGTCCAGGGCAGCCACAAGGCGGCCGTCCTCGCCCGGCTCCTCGACAGCGCCACGGACGGCGTTCCCACCACCGACGAGGAGATCTCCCGATTCCTGGCGCGCTCCGAGATGCGCCTGATCACCGACCGGCGCCCGCCGGCGCACTGCTGAGGAGAGACGCCATGACCGTACAACTGACCATCGAGGAACTGGCCGTACTGATGAAGAAGGGCGCGGGCGTCACGGTGGACCCCGTCGCCATGGCGGAGCGCCCCGACTCCGGCTTCGACGAGTGGGGCCTCGACTCCCTCGGGCTCCTCGGCATCGTCGGCGAACTGGAGAACCGGCACGGCCGGCCCCTGCCGCCCGACGCGGACCGCTGCACGTCGCCACGGGAGTTCATCGACCTGGTCAACAGCTCCCTGGTGGCGGGGAGCTGACCCATCGGGCCGGCCCACGTGCCGCCACGCCCCGGGACCGGCGCGCAGCCGGTCCCGGGGCGTGGCGGCGGCCGCGGCGGCCGGTGCCCGCCCGGGGTCCTACTTGGGCACGGTGCACTCGAAGGCGTGCAGGTACGCGTTGACCGGACGGACCTCGCCGACCGCCAGGCCGGCCTCGGTCATCCGCGCGACCAGGCTCTCCTTGGTGTGCTTGGCACCACCGACGTTGAGCAGGAGCAGCAGGTCCATGGCGGTGGTGAACTTCATCGACGGGCTGTCGTCCACGAGGTTCTCGATGACGACGACCCTGGCGCCCGGCCGGGCCGCGCCGAGGACGTTGCGCAGGGTCCTGCGCGTGCTCTCGTCGTCCCACTCCAGGATGTTCTTGATGATGTAGAGGTCGGCTTCGACCGGGATGGCCTCGCGGCAGTCCCCGGGAACGATGCCGGCCCGGCCGGCGAGCGGTCCGCCGTCCCGCAGCCGGGGGTCGGCCCCGGCCACGACGCCCGGCAGGTCGAGCAGGACGCCCCGTACCTCCGGGTGCTTCTCCAGCAGGCTCGCCAGGACGTGTCCCTGGCCTCCTCCGATGTCCGCGACCACCGAGACGCCGGTGAGGTCGAGGAGCTCCGCGACGTCCAGCGCCGACTGCTTGCTGGAGGTGGTCATCGCCCGGTTGAACACGTGGGCCGAATCGTGCGCGTCCTGGTGCAGGTACTCGAAGAACCCCTTGCCGTAGAGGTCCAGGAAGACGCTCCCGCCGGAGCGCACCGCGTCGTCGAGCCGGGGCCAGGCCTCCCAGGTCCAGGGCTCCGTGCACCACAGGGAGATGTAGCGCAGGCTGTGCGGGTCGTCCTCGCGCAGCAGCCGCGACATCTCGGTGTGCACGAAACCGCCGTCCTCCGTCTCCGCGAAGATCCCGTAGCAGGTCAGGGCGCGGAGCAGGCGGTGCAGGGGCTGCGGCTCGGCGCCCACCGCCGCCGCGAGCCCGGCCGCGGTGGCGGGTTCGTCCCCCAGGGCGTCGGCGACGCCGAGGCGGGTCGCCGCGCGCACGGCGGCGGCGGGCGCGGCGCCGAAGACGAGCTCCCGCAGGCGCATGGCCGGCTGGGGGGTGTGGGCGGGGGCCGGAACGGTGGCGGGGGCGGTGAGGGTGGTGGCGGTGAGGGTGGTGGGGGTGGTGGGGGTGGTGCTCAGCGTGGTCATTGGGCCTCGATCCTCGGGGGAACGGGAAGCGTCGGGAAACGGCGGGTCAGCACAGGCCCGCGGGGGTGGAGACCTGGCAGCGGTTGCCGAGGAACTTGTTGCCGCTTCCGGTTCCCTGGTTGGCCAGGTCGGCGGGCTTGTTCCCCGTCACGACGTTGTCCTTGACGACGTTGTCGGTGTTCTGGGCGCCGACGAAGCTCTTGAACAGCAGGATTCCGCCGGAGATCGGCGCGGTGCCCACGTTGTCCCGGATGGAGTTGCCCCGGACGACGGTCTCCTCGGCTCCGGTGAGGACGATGCCCGCGCCCTGGATGTCCGGGAGGCGGCTGTTGCCGCGGCAGAACTTGTTGTTCGCGTGGATGCGGTTCCCGCGGATGGTCATGTCGCCGGCGCCGGGGTCGCCCTCGTCGCCGACCACGAACACGCCGCCGCAGTTGCCGGTGAGGACGTTGTCGTTGACGGAGAGGTTGCGGACCCGCCTGACGGTCACTCCGATCCGGTTGCCGGTCAGCGTGTTGTCGCGGACCACCGCGCCCCGGGTGTCGGTGGCGCCGCCCTCGCGGTCGATGGTGTTCGCCAGGAAGATCCCGGACTCCGCGTTGTCCCGCGCCGTGTTGGAGCGGAACACCCCGCGCGTGGAGCGCTCCTGCGCGATGCCCCAGGTGCCGTTCCTCTCCGCGGTGACCCGCTCGACGCGCATCCGGTCGGTGCGGGAGGCCCAGATGCCGCTCTTCTTGAAGCCCGTCAGGGTCAGGGAGCGGATGCTCACCCGGTCGACGGTCTTCTCGGCCGCTCCTATGACGCAGATGCCGTTGCCGGACGCCGCGCAGACATGGTCCGCGCGGGCCGTACCCGGGGCGGGCGGCGCGATCACCGTGGCGGCGCCCTCTCCCCGCAGGGTCAGGGGCTTGGTGATGTTCACGCTCTCGCGATAGGTGCCGGCCAGCACGAGGATGCTGTCTCCCGGCCGTGCGGCGTCCACCGCTTCCTGGATCGACTCGCCCGGATGCACCGTCGTACGGCCGGCGGCGGCCGCGGGCGGCGCGACCACCCCGAGGCCCGCGGCCATGACGACGGTGATGCATGCGAGGCTGTTGAACTGTCGGTTCGTCACCTTGCCGAAGCTAGGGGCGATCACCGCCGCCCGCCACACCGGGTAGGCGTATGGATACACGGAGCGGGCAAACGGCTCCATTTCGACGCCCGGAGGAGTGGCCCGGGGAACGGCCGCGCCCTCCCCCCGCAGGGGCAGCCGGCGTACGCCCGGGGCCGTTGACCGTACGTCGGGTACGGGCCTGGTCGCAGGGGGTTTCCCGGCGGGGCCGGCCGGAGGGCAACGGGAAACCCGTCGACCCCCGCGGGCTGCCGGGACAGGCTGAAGGCGTCAGCACGAGGCAAGACCCACAAGGGGAGAACATGCGCAAGATGATCCGCGGCGCCGCCGCCGTCGCCACTGCCGCCGTTGCCGTGATCGCGCTCGGCGGGACCGTCGAGGCGAAGCCCGCCGACGCGTGGGCGGGTTGCCCGGAGGGGGCGGTCTGCATCTACCCCCAGGACCAGAACCCGGCCGTGAAGCCGACCCACGTCTTCTACAAGTACGGGGCCCACAACCTGAGCAACCAGTTCGGCCGCCACTGGGTGCTCAACAACCAGTACGGCGGTGCGACCGCGAACCTCTGCACCGGCTACAACGGCGCGGGCTGCGGCGGCGCCATCGCGGCGAAGACCGGCGTCTACGCCGACCTCGGACCGATCAACTCGATCCGGCTGAACCCGTAGCACCCCACCCCGGAAGGACAGGTTCCGGAGCCGCCCGGCCGCGGCTCCGGACGTTCCTGTGCTCGTCGTACCGGTAGAACGGACCGGCTCCCCGTCACACCCCCGCTGTAGCCTGGGCCCTGCCATCTCGCAGCCTGGGCGCGCTCTGCCATGGGGGATGTTTTGGGGGATCCGGATCCGGACCACCGGCGGAACACCGAGACCACGAACACCACGAACACCACGAACACCACCGGGACCACCGGCGGTGCCACCGGCGGGGACGCCTCCGCCTTCCCCGCCCGGCTGCGGAGCCTGCGCGGGGAGCGCGGCCTGTCGCTCGCCGATCTGGCCCGGCGGACGCACTACAGCAAGGGCTACCTCAGCAAGATCGAGACCGGTGCGAAGCCCGCGACCCCCGACGTCGCGCGGCGCTGCGACGAGGTGCTGGGGGCCGGGGGCGAACTGCTGCGGCTGGCCCGGGAGACGACGGGCCCGCCCGGTGCCGTGCCCGGCCCGCGGCCCGCGGGGGCAGCCGGACCGCAGTCCGCCGGCGACTGCCCCTACCGGGGGCTGCCCGCCTTCACCGCGCGGGACGCGGAGTGGTTCTTCGGCCGGGAGCGCGCCACGGCGGAGCTCGTCGAGCGGGTCTTCGAGCGCGTCGGCAGCGGGCCGCTCCTCCTCGTCGCCCCCTCCGGGGCCGGCAAGTCCTCCCTGCTCAACGCCGGTCTCGTACCGGCCTTCCGGCGTGTCGGGGGGTTCCCGATGCCGGGCGCCGACGCGTGGCCGGTGATCCGGTTCACGCCGACCGCGCATCCCCTGCAGGAGCTGCTGGACCGCGCCGCGAAGGTGCTGGGCGGCGATCCGGGGATCACCGTACGGGACGTGCGGGAGCGGCCCGAGGCGCTGCTGGAGGCCGTCAGCCGATTGACGGGAGACACTCGTGCGGGTGATTCCCGTGCGGGTGATTCCCCGTCACGTCAGGTCGGACCGGTCAGCCCGGTCCGGCCGGTGCTGCTCGTCGACCAGTTCGAGGAGCTGTTCACCCTCTGTTCCGACGAGGAGGAGCGCCGGGCCTTCGTACGGGTGCTCTCCGTCGTGTCGGCCGCCTCCCGCGCGGCGGCCGCCGGGCAGGACCCGGCCGTCGTGGTGCTGGGCGTACGGGCCGACTTCTCCGGGAGCTGCATGGACCTCCCGGAGCTCGCACCGGTCTTCACCGAGGGCCTGTTCGTCCTGCCCCCGATGTCCGTGGCGGAGCTGCGGGAGTCCGTCACGCGCCCGGCGGAGCTCGCCGGGGTCACCCTGGAGCCGGGCCTGGTCCCGCTGGTGCTGCGCGACGCCGGACTGGGCGGCGACGCCTCCGACCGCACCCCCTCCGGCGTGCTGCCGCTGGTCTCCCACACGCTGAGGGCCACCTGGCAGGAGCGGACGGGCGACACGCTGACCGTCGCCGGATACGAACAGGCCGGCGGGATCCAGGGAGCGGTCGCGCGCACGGCCGAGACGGTGTTCGCCCGGCTGTATCCGGCCGAGCAGCAGACGATCCGCCGCGTCCTGGTCCGCCTGGTGCACGTCGCCGACGGCGCGGGCCCGACGCGCCGCCGGGTCGCCCGGACCGCCCTGCTGGGGCCGCCGGACGGCGCGGACCGGGCGGCGGCCGCGCTGGACCCCTTCGTCCGGGCCCGGCTGGTCACCATGGACCGGGACACCGTGGAGATCACCCACGAGGCCCTGCTGCACGCCTGGCCGCGGCTGCGCGGCTGGATCCACGCCGACCGGGCCGGCCTGCTGATCCACCAGCAGCTGGCCCACGCGGCCGCCGAATGGGAGCGCGAGGGGCGCGACGCCTCCGCCCTCTACCGCGGGACCAGGCTGGACACCGCGCGTTCCTGGGCGGACGACCTGGACGGCCGGAGCCTGCTGGGCCCCCCGGAGGAGGCCTTCCTGCGGGCCAGCCAGGACGTGGAGGACGGCCGGCTGCGGCAGGCGCGGCGTCAGGTCCGGCTGCGGCAGCGGATGCTGGCGACGCTGCTGGTCCTGCTGGTCCTCGCGGTGGGCGCGGGAGGCCTGGCGTACCAGGAGCGGACGGCCGCGCTCGGCCAGGAGCGCGTGGCCCGTTCGCGGGCCCTGGCCCTGCAGTCCACGGCGCTCGCCGCCGGGCAGCCGGAGGGGTCGATGCTGCTGGCCGGGGAGGCGTACCGGACCGAGCACACCGCCGAGGCCCGGGGTGCGCTGCTGAGCACGCAGTCCCAGCCGTTCGTCGCCCGTCTCGGCGGGCACGACGGTCCGGTCAACGCGCTGGCGTTCTCCCCCGACGACTCCCTCCTGGCGACGGCCGGTTCCGACGGCCGGGTGGTGGTGCGCCGGCTGTCCGACCGCCGGACGACGGAAACCCACACGCTGCCCGGACGGGTGCGCGCGGTCGCCTTCGGCCCCGGCGGCCGCACGCTCGCGGCCGCGTCCACGGACGGGCCCGCCCGGGTCTGGGACACCACCGGGCGGTCGGCGCCCGCGGTGCTCCCGGCGGTCACCGCGGGCGCCCGCGCCCTGGCCTTCGCGCCCGACGGGCGGACCCTGGCCGTCGCGGCCTCCGACGGGACGGTCCTGCTCTGGGAGACCGGCGGGGAACACCGGGTCGTGGGAATGCTGACCGGACACACCGGGCGGGTCAACGCGCTGGCGTACGCGCCGGACGGCCGGACGCTGGTGTCGGCCGGGGCCGACCGGACCGTACGGCTGTGGGACCCGGCCCCGGACCCCGAACGGGAGCGGTCGGACCCCCGCGGGGCGGCCGTCCTGTCCGGGCACACCGACGAGGTGCTGGGGGCGGCGTTCGCACCGGACGGGCGGTCGGTCGCCACCGGGGGCGTCGACCGGACCGTACGGCTGTGGGACGTGGCCGGCCGCAGGTCGACGGCGACGCTGAGCGGGCACAGCGACGACGTCAACGGGGTCGCGTACACGCCCGACGGGACGACCGTGGTCAGCGCGGGCGGCGACGGGACGACCCGGCTGTGGGACGTGCTCGGCGGCCGGCCGACGGCGACGTTCGCGGGGCACACCGACTACGTGCTCGGCGTGGCCGTGGACTCCGGCGGGACGCTGCTGGCCACGGCCGGATTCGACCAGTCGGTGGTGCTGTGGGACCTGCGGGGGCCGGTGCTGACCGCGCGCCCGTTCACGGAGATCTGGCACGCCGCGTACAGCCGGGACGGAAAGCTGCTGGCCACCGCGCAGGCGGACCACACGGTGCGGCTGTGGGACGTGGCGGGGCGCCGGGTCGTGGCCACCTTCACCGGGCACGGCGAGACCG
>NZ_JBHXSY010000024.1:49475-120171 GCF_042715295.1 Streptomyces sp. NPDC058701
TCCGTGTTCTCGGTGGCCTTCTCCCCCGACGGCAGAACCCTGGCCTCGGCCGGCTCCGACGGCACGGTCCGGCTGTGGGACGTGGCCGCGCGCGCCGCGTCCGCGACCCTCACCAGCATGGGCGGCACCGTGTTCTCGGTGGCCTTCTCCCCCGACGGCAGAACCCTGGCCTCGGCCGGCTCGGACGGGACGATCCGGCTGTGGGACGTCGCCGCGCGCCGTCCGCTGGCCCTCCTCGCCGGGCACACGGACTTCGCCAACGACGTGGTGTTCAGCCCCGACGGGCACACGCTGGCGAGTGCCGGGGACGATCTGACGGTACGTCTGTGGGACGTCGCGGCGCGCAGTCCGCTGGACACGCTGACGGGCCACACGGGCGCGGTCCGCGCCGTGGCCTTCAGCCCGGACGGGCGGTCGCTCGCCAGCAGCGGCAACGACGGGACCGTACGGCTGTGGGACGCCCGGAGCCACCGCTTCGAGGCGGCCCTGTCCGGGCACACCGGTTCCGCGCGGGGCATCGCCTTCTCCCCCGACGGCCGGACCCTGGCGAGCAGCGGCAACGACCGCACGGTGCGGCTCTGGGACGTGCCCGGACGCCGGGCGCTGGCGGCGCTGGCCGGCCACGGGAACGCGGTGTGGGGGGTCGCCTTCGCGCCCGGCGGCCGGACCGTCGCCAGCAGCAGCACCGACGGCACGGTACGGCTGTGGGACCTGGACGTACGGGCCCGGCTGGCCGAGCTGTGCCGGCTGGCCGCGGACGGCGCCCCGCGGGAACACCGGGCGCCGGTGCCCGGGGTGGCCGTCTCCCGGGACCCCCACTGCCCGCGGGGCTGAACACGGCCCCGGGCGGGATCCGGTGAACACACGGCCCCGGGCGGGATCCGGTGAACGCCCTGGTCGGCGGGGGTTTCCCGGAGGGTTTCCCGTTGCCCGTCCGGACGGGGCCGCGCCCGCCCCTCGCCGCGCGGGGGGTGCGGGGCGCAGGCTGCTGCCATCCCACCGCACCACGAATCGAGGTCCTCCCATGGTCCACCGCCGTTCCGGACTGCCGGGCGCGGTCGCCGCGTTGCTGGCCGTCCTGCTCTGGGCGCACGTGCCACCGGCCGCGGCCGCCGCGGGCGGCGCGCCCGCCGGGGCCTGCGCCGTCCGCTCCCCGGGTGCCTCGCCGGCCGCCGAGCGGGCGGTCGCCGCGGCCTGCGCCCAGGTCGACGCCGACGTCTGGTACACGTGGGGCGGCGGTCACGGCGCCCGCCCGGGTCCCACGTACGGGCAGGTCGATCCGACCGACCCCGCCAGCGAACACGATCCCGAACGGATCGGTTTCGACTGCTCGGGCCTGGTCCGGTACGCCTGGGCGCAGGCGGCCGGGTCGGACATCCTGAACGGGGTGGCGAGCGCGCAGTACTACACGACCCGCGCGGCCGCCCGCTTCGGCGCCGACCGGGGCCTGGCCCCGCTGCTCCCCGGGGACCTGCTGGTCTGGGGCACCCCGCGGGACCTGCACCACATCGCCGTCTACCTCGGCGCGGGCAAGATGGCCGAGGCGCGGCAGTCCGGCACCAAGCTGATGGTCAGTGACGTACGGCTGGGCGGCGACTACCACGGCGCCGTGCGCATCGACCCCGGGCCGGTGACCGGACACGTGTTCACGACCTGGGGCACGGGGGTGTGGACCAAGGCGGAGCCGTCGCTGAAGGCCGCCCGCGTGTACGCGTTCCCCGGCCCGACGGAGATCCGCGTCGGCTGCCAGAAGCACGCGGAGCGGGTCACCTCCGACGGGTACACCAACGACGCGTGGTCCTACCTCCCCGACTACGGGGCGTGGATGACGAACATCTACGTCCAGGGGCCGGAGTGGCTGCCGGGGGTGCCCGACTGCGCCGACGCGGGTGCTCCGTAGCGGGCGGTGCGGGGCCCGCGGATCCCGCGCGGGGGCGGGCGGCGCCCCGGCGGGGGATCCGTGGCCGACGGCCGGTCAGGACCCGGCGATGACCAGGAGCGTGCGGGCCCCGTCCGGACCGCCCAGGCGGCAGCGGTGCGGGACCTCGCCGCGGTGGTGGGCGCTCTGGCCCGCCCGCAGGGCCAGCGGTTCCTCGCCCTCGACCTCCAGGAGGATCTCGCCCTCCAGGACGTACAGGAAGTCCTCGCCTGGGTGCTCGAACCAGCCGCGCTCGCCCCGGCCGGGCTCGAAGTGGTGCTCGTACGCCTCCATCAGCGTGCTCCGCCCGCCGGGGATCAGCACGCGGGCGGTCTGTCCCGCAGCCTCGTTCACCCGGATCACCTGCGGGTCGCTCTCGTGGCTGACCGCGCCGGGCCGGGCGGGGGGCCGCAGAAAGGTCCCGGGGGCGACGTCCAGCGCCTCGGCGATCCGGTAGATCGAGCTGAGGCTGGGCGTGGCGAGTCCGCGTTCCAGCTGACTGAGGAAGGGCTGGGAGAGGCCGGAGCGGGTGGCGAGGATGGCCATGGAAACGCCGCGCCGCTTGCGGCAGCCGCGGATCACCCGCCCGACCTCGATCGCTTCGGGCGTGGGTTCGGGTCGAGACACGCAGGTGAACGTACCCCATCGTGATCGGGCGGCCGGAGGGCCCGGAGAGGTTTCGCACCGCTGCAACACTCTCGTCATAAGCGTCGTCAATTATTGACCTCACTTATCGACGACCGAGGAGCAGCCCCGTGCACGCCACCCCCTCACCGCCCGGCCGGACTCCGGGCCGGCCCGGCCGGACCCTGGGCCGGCTCGCCCCGGCCCTGGGCGCGGCCGCCGCCGTGCTGGCGCTCTGGTACCTGGTCGCCCGGACCGGCGGGGCGGCTCCGGGACTGCTGCCGACACCGGCCGAGACCGCGGCCGCGCTGGCGGACGGCGCCCGCAGCGGGGTCCTGGCCGAGGACCTGGGCGCCAGCACGGCCCGGGCGGGGCAGGGCTTCGCCCTCGGCGCGGTGATCGGCAGCGCGCTCGGCTTCACCACCGGCTACCTGCCGAAGGTGTCCGCCGCCGTCACCCCGATCGTCTCCTTCCTGCGCCCGATCCCGGCCATCGCCCTGGTGCCGCTGGCCACGGCCTGGTTCGGCATCGGCGAGACGGCCAAGCGGCTGCTCATCGCGTACGCCGTCCTCCTCGCCGTCTGGCTCTACGTCCACGACGGGGTGTCCCGGATACCGGCCACCCACCTGCGCGCCGCCCGCACCCTCGGGGCCCCGCTGCACCGGCGGTTCACCGAGGTCCTGCTGCCGGCCGCGGCACCCGCCCTGCTCGCGGCGCTGCGCTACGGCGCCTCGGTGGCACTGCTCGCCCTGGTGGCCGCGGAACTGGGCGGCGCGGAGAGCGGGTTGGCGTACCGGCTACAGGTGGACGGGCAGTTCCTGCGGGTGGACCGGATGTTCGCCGGCCTGCTCGTGCTCGGCCTCCTCGGCGTCGCCGTGGACCTGGCGCTGGCCTCGATAGGCCGCCGGTTCGTGCACTGGGGCGCGTCATGAGCCTCGGGGTGCGGCTGGAGGGGCTGTCCGTCGCGTACGGGGGCACGCCCGTGCTGGAGCGCACCGAACTGGACCTGCCTGCGGGCTCGTTCACGGCGCTGCTCGGGCCGAGCGGGTGCGGGAAGTCCACGGTGCTGGGCGCGGTCGCGGGGTTCGTGAAGCCCACCGGCGGACGGGTGACGGCCGGATCCGCCCCGGTGCTCGGGCCGGGCCCGGACCGCGGTGTGGTCTTCCAGCACTACGCGCTCTTCCCCTGGCGCACGGCGCGCGGCAACGTCGAGTTCGCCCTGAAACGGCTCGGCCTCCCGCGCGCGGAGCGGCGCCGGCGCGCCCTGGCCGCGCTGGCCGAGGTCGGTCTGGCGGACGGCGCCGCGAAGTACCCGGCGCAGCTGTCCGGCGGCATGCAACAACGCGTGGCCCTCGCCCGGGCGCTGGCCGCGGAACCCGAAGTGCTGCTGATGGACGAGCCGTTCGGGGCGCTGGACGCCCTGACGCGCACCCGGATGCAGGGCCTGCTGCGGGAGCTGTGGCAGCGCCGCGGCACCACCGTCCTGTTCGTCACCCACGACATCGACGAGGCGCTGGCGCTCGCCGGGCGGGTCGTCGTCCTCGGCGGCGCCCCCGGGCGCGTGCTGGCCGACCATCCCGTTCCCGCCGGACCGCCCGACCCGGACCTGCGGTCGCTGATCGCCCGCCACCTCGGCGCCGAGTGACCCCGGGGCGCGATCGCACCGGTCCGGCCCGCCGACGGGTCACCGGCGACCGGTAGGTCACTCCGCCGACGGGCCCACGTCCGGCGACCAGCCGCCCACCCGCCCCGTCCCGCCCCCGTCCCTCGTTCCCGCCCTTCCGGCTTCCCCGATCTGCCGTTCCCCCGTTTCCCGTTCCGCGAAAGGTTCCGCCATGCCCTCCCCCGCCTCCGCTCCCGGCCCCGCTCCCCGCGGGTCCCGCAGACCCCGCGCGGTGACCGCCCTGCTGCTCGCGGCGCTGCTCTCCACCCTTGCCACCGCGTGCGCCGGCGGCTCCGGCCGGAGCGACGGCGGCCGTCCCCCCGTCACCCTCGCCGCCAGTGACCACCTCGGCGGCGCGCCCGTCTACGTGGCGCAGGAGCATGCGCTGTGGTCCGCCGAGGGCGTCGACGCCACCGTCACCACCCAGCCCTCCGGCCGCGATGCCCTCAACGCCGTGCTCGGCGGCCAGGCCCAGTTCGGCGTCGTGGGCGACCTGCCCGCGGTGACCGCCGCGCTGGGCGGCCGCGACCTGCGGATCGTCGCCGACCTGTCCCGGTTCTCCGACTGGCGCCTGCTCACCCGTACCGACGCGGGCGTCGGCGGGTTCGCCGCCCTGAAGGGCCGCAAGGTCGGGGTGCCCCGGGGCACCAACGTCGAGTACGCGCTGTCGCGGATGCTCGCCTCCGCCCGGCTCACGGCCGCGGACGTCACCCTGGTCAACCTCGCCCCGAACCAGGTCACTTCGGCACTGGCCCGTGGTGACGTCGACGCCGGCGTCACCTTCCCCAGCTTCTACGGCGCGGCGCGCACCGCCCTCGGCGACCGTTACGCCGAGCTCCCGTACTCCGGCTACACGGCCA
Organism: Streptomyces sp. NPDC058701; assembly: GCF_042715295.1. Lineage (NCBI taxonomy): Bacteria > Bacillati > Actinomycetota > Actinomycetes > Kitasatosporales > Streptomycetaceae > Streptomyces > Streptomyces sp. NPDC058701. The sequence continues at coordinate 54,541 of NZ_JBHXSY010000024.1, forward strand.
GGACCCTGCTCGTCGCCGGCCCCTCGGCCACCCCGCAGGGCACGGCCGCCGTGCTCCGTACCCTGCTGCGGGCCCAGCGCGAGATCGGCGAGGACCCGGCCGCCGCCCGCCGGGCCGTCCTCGCCCAGTCCAAGGGAGCGCTCGAAGCCGCGTACGTCGAGGCGTTCCAGCCCCGCTACACCTACGGCGCCACCCTCTCCCCCGAGCTGCTCACGCAGTTGACGGAGGAGGCCGCCTGGGCCAAGACCGCCCAGGGCATGCCGGGAGCCGCCGACCGCGCGGCACTCTCGGCCTACCTGAACCCGGGGCCGCTGGCGGCCGCCGCTCCGGGCGCCGTCACCGTCACCGCCGCCGGCTGACCGGCCCCGCCCCACACCCCGCACACCCACCCGCCCAGGAGAGACGCATGAGCATCGACCAGAACACCCTGCGCCGCCGCGGCACCGGCCTCGTCGCCCACGACCCCGAGCGCAGTTACGGCGGCTACACCCTCTACACGCCCATCACCAGCGCCGGCGAGATCCACCTCGTCGACATCGAGGGACGCCCCGTCCACACCTGGAACTCCCCCCACCCGCCCGGCCGTCAGGCCCAGCTCCTGCCGAACGGCAACCTCTTCTACGCGGCCAAGGACACGAGCGGCCCCACCCTCTTCCCCATCTGGGACGTCTACCACGGCGGCATCTTCCAAGAGCTGGCCCCCGACTCCACGGTCGTGCGCGAGGCCCGGCACCCCTTCCACCACCACGACGCGTCCGTACTGCGCAACGGGAACCTCGTCGTCACCGGCGTCGAGCCGCTGTCCCCCTCCGACGCGGCCCGGATCCGCGGCGGCATCCCCGGCTCCGAGGCCGAGGGCGGCGTGATCTACGGGGACGTGGTGTACGAGCTGACGTGGGACGGCGAGGTCGTGTGGCGCTGGGCCGCCATCGAGCACCTGGACCCCGAGGAGCTGCCGCTGAACCCGCACTTCGCCCGCGAGCACTGGCCGATGGCGAACACCGTCAACGAACTCGCGGACGGCTCGCTGGTGGTGGGCTTCCGCAGCGCCTCCACCACCGTGGCGGTCGACCGCGCGGACGGTTCCGTGCGCTGGCGCATCGGCCCCGACGTCCTGGCCCAGCAGCACCACCCGCACGAGCTGCCCGGCGGCACCATCCTGGTCTTCGACAACGGGACCTACCGCGACCACACCTCCGTCCCGTACTCGCGGGTGCTGGAGCTCGACCCGCACACCGGAAAGGAGGTCTGGTCGTACGAGGACAATCCACCGCAGAACTTCTTCAGCCCGTACATGTCCAGCGCCCAGCGCCTCCCCAACGGGAACACCTTCATCGCGGAGGGCTCCTTCGGGCGGCTCTTCGAGGTGACGCCGGACGGGGACGTGGTGTGGGAGTTCGTCGTCCCGCAGTTCCGGGCCTTCGGGGAAGGCGTCGGACTGGAGTCCTCCGGGGGCGCCCAGAACTCGGTATTCCGCGCCTACCGGTACGCCGCGGACCAGCTCCCCTGGCTCTGATCCCCACCCCGTTCCCTTCCATCCGGAGGCGTTGGCCCTTCCGGGCCACCCGGGCGGCCGGTGTCCTGCTCGCCCTGCACCCGGGGCGAGCAGGACCTGGGCCCCGGCCGCTCCGCGGTCCGGCCCCCGGCGGCGGGCAGGTGTGACGGAAGTCTGACGGACCGCCGCGGCCCCTGGCGCCGGGGGTCCGGCGGTGGTCGAATCGGCGGGTGAGCACAGAAGAACGCACGGACCCCGGGGGCCCCGACGGCCGGGGCGCGCCGGTCGGGCGCCGGCTGGTCCTCGGGATGCTCGGCCTCGGTGCCGCCGGGCTGGTCGCCGCCCCCCACGTGCAGCGCGGCCTCGAAGCCGTCACCGGACGGGACCCCACCGGGCTGACCGCGCTGCTGCCGAACGGCGGCGGGTTCCGCTACTACTCGGTGGCCTCCTCCGTCCCCGAGCGCGGCCCGCAGGACTACCGGCTCACCGTGGACGGCCTGGTCGAGCGCCCGGCGACGTACTCCCTGGACGCCCTGCGGGGGCTCCCACAGACCCGGCTGGTCCGCGACGTCCAGTGCGTGACCGGCTGGCGGGTTCCCTCCACCCCCTTCGAGGGCGTGCCGCTGTCCCGGCTGCTCGACGCCGCCGGGGTGCAGCCGCAGGCCCGGGCCGTGCGCTTCGACTGCTTCGACGGCACGTACACCGAGAGCCTCACGCTCGCGCAGGCGCGGCGGGACGACGTCCTGGTGGCGCTGCGGATGCAGGACCGGCCGCTGGGCCACAGCCACGGCGGCCCGGTGCGGCTGTACGTCGCCCCGATGTACTTCTACAAGTCGGCGAAGTGGCTCTCCGGCATCACCCTCACCGACCGGGTCGAACCGGGCTACTGGGAACGGCTCGGCTACGACGTCGACGCCTGGGTCGGCCGCTCGAACGGACGTGACGATGCCCCCACCGCCTGAACGCCGATCGCGCGTACGCCGGTTCAGCACCGGACAGCGCCGGGTCCACCGGACGACGGCGTGGCTGGCCCTCGTGTGCGTCGCCTCCGCCGCCTGCCTGTACCTGCCGCCGCTCGCGGAACTCGTCGGCCGCCGACGTCTGGTGGTCCTCGTCCACGAGTGGTCGGGCCTGCTGACCCCGCTCCCCTTCCTGCTCGGTCTCGCCTCCCGTGCATTCCGCGCCGACCTGCGCCGGCTGAACCGGTTCGGGCCGCACGACCGGCAGTGGCTGCGCTCGGCGCTGCGCCGTGAGCGCGGACCCCGGCCCGCCGGCAAGTTCAACGCGGGGCAGAAGGTGTACGCGGGCTGGCTGGCCGGAGCCGTGCTCGTCATGCTCGGCACGGGGCTGCTGATGTGGTTCACCGACCTCGCCCCGCTGGTCTGGCGGACCGGCGCCACCTTCGTCCACGACTGGCTGGCCCTCGCCGTGGCCGTGGTCCTCGCCGGTCACATCGGCAAGGCCCTGGCCGACCCGGAGGCCCGGCGCGGCATGCGCACGGGCTCCGTGGAGCGCGAGTGGGCCGCGCGCGAGCACCCGCTGTGGGAGCACTCCGACCGGTGACCGGGCCGGCGTACGGGCCTCCGTGCGCGGGGCGGGCGTACGGGAGGGGCGGCGCCCCCGCCGGCGCCGCCCCTCCCCGCTCCGGCGGGCTCAGCCGCCGTCGCGCACCGCGACGATGCCGTTGAAGACGCCGACGTAGGCCGTGCCGTCCGGACCCAGGGTGATCGGGGCCCAGTTGTTGTCGTACAGCGGGCCCGTCCCGGTCAGCCGGCGCCAGCGGCGCTCACCGGTGCGGAAGTCCACCGCGGTGAGGTACCAGGCGTCGATGCCCCAGACGTTGGGCTCCTTCTCGTAGAAGTAGAGCAGCCCGTTCGCGGTGGAGAGCTTGGGGACGACGGAGGGCGAGCGGATCGCGCTCTGCCACACCGTGTCGCAGCCGCTGCCGTCGGCCCGGACGTCGACGCGGCTGACGCCGCCCACGACGGACGTGCCGAGGAGCAGGGTGGCGGGGTTCTCGTAGCCGTAGTTGTTCTCGACGACGATGCTGTTGCCCCAGGTGATCAGGGAGTTGTCCGTGGTCGAGGCGCCCGAGCCGAAGACGGGCACCTTGCAGACGAGCCGCTGGTCCGCGGTGACGTCCGTGCCCCGCCGGTAGACGAGGACGTTCATCCGGTCGTCGGCGTTGTCGGTGATGGCGACGTAGCCGTTGCCGAACAGGTCCGGGGTGGTGCCCGAACCCTGGTTCACGGAACCGGGCTTGGCCTTGGTGCCGCGGTCGTAGGTCTGGCGCCACTGCGCCTCGGGCGTTCCGTCGGGGGTGGCCCGGAAGCTGTACAGGGCGTGATCGGTGACGATGGAGACGCCGTCCTCGGCGACCGAGAAGGAGTTCTGGATCTCCTCGCCCTCAAGTCGTACGGAGCGGATCTGCGAGGTCACCGGGTCCACGGTGCCGACGCGTCCCTGGCGGGTGACCCACCAGATGCGGCCGTTCCAGTCGGGCATCACCGACGTGACGGGGTCGCAGGTGCCGCTGGGCCACAGGTTGGTCCAGGTCACGCAGTCGTGCGGGACCTGACCGGTGAGGTCCCAGTCGTCGTCGACGGTGAACTTCCAGCTGCCGTCCGGGTTCTGCGCGTGGGAGAGGCGCAGGATGTGCTGGCGGGAGTCGGCCAGCACGGCCCGGTCCTGGTGGTCGAGGTAGAAGTAGGCGCCGCCCGAGGTGTCCTTGAAGATCTTCGCGAAGTCGAGCGAGGTGATCGCCTCGACCGTCGAGGAACGCTGCGGGAGCCGGTACTCCGCGAGCGTGGCGAGCGTGCGGGGTTCCAGCAGCTTGACCTTGAAGCCGGAGAACGTGCCGCAGACGGTGACCAGGCGGCCGCCCGAGTCGAAGGTGGCGGTGGCGCACTCCCCGCCGAGGGCGGCGATCTTCTCGCTGGTCACCTGCGGGTTCTTGCCGAGCGGCCCGGACCAGGGCGAGGTCGCGCTGCCGGCGGCGTCGGAGTGCATGCCGCTGCGGCCGTTGGGCGCGAGGAAGGGGTGCTGGGGCGGTGCTTCGCCGGGCAGCGGGTGCGCGGTCGCGGGGCTGCCCTCGTAGTGGCTGACCAGGCGGTGCCCGGGTGCCTTGGGTATCTCCTCGGCCTGGGCCGGCGTGATGCCGTACATCGCCGTGAAGGCGACGACGACCGGGACCACAGCGCAGTTCAGCGCTCTTCGGAGCATCCGCACTTCCTCCCTCTCTCTTCGGTCCTGTTGACATCGTGTCTGACGTCGCGCCGCCGCCAGACGCTAGATCGCGGTGCCCGAGGAGTCCATGGAAGGGGCGGATGATTCACGAAGGCGCAACAGTCGGTCTAGGCGCGGTGCCGGACACCCCGGGCCCGCCGTGATCCGAAAGACACGGCCTACGGGCGCGGGTCAGGGGCCGAGGCCGGACAGCGCGTTCGCGGTGGCCGCGAGGCCGTCGTGGATGGTCGCGGCCATGCTGCTGCTCGCGAGGAGGAAGCCGAGCAGCACGCAGACGAGGGCGTGGGAGAACTTGAGGGCGCCGCTGCGCACCAAGACGCACGCGAGGACGAGCAGCAGGACGACCACGGAGAGGGAAATCACCATCGGAACCTCCTTGTGCGGCGTCATGGTGGCGCAGGAGGAGGCACCCTCGGGCCAAAGTCGTGTCCGCCGTACGGGTGTTGACGGTCCGTGACGGGCGGTCAGTCCTTGACGATCTCGTCCCAGTGGGTCGTACGGTCGCACCAGCGCGTGAGCAGCACCGGGTCGTGGCCGACCGCGAGCAGGCCGGCGCCGGAGTCGGCCCGGTACTCCTCGACCACCCTGACCAGGGCCGCTGTGGTGGAGGCGTCCAGCATCGCGGTCATCTCGTCGCAGACCAGCCAGCGCGGTCGCAGGATCAGCGCGCGGGCCAGGCAGGCGCGTTGCAGCTGGCCGTCGCTGACCTCGTGGGCACGGCGGGTGAGCAGATCCCGGCCGAGTCCGACACGCTCGGTCAACGCGGCGACGGCCGCGTCCGCTTCCGTACGGCGTCCCGTGGCGCGGAGGGGTTCCGCGACGAGGTCGCGCAGCCGCAGGCGCGGGTCGGCGGAGAGCCGGGGCTGCTGGAAGACGACGCCGACGGAGGTCCGCAGGTCGCGCGGGGCCCGGTGCCGGAAACCGGTGACGGCGCGACCGTCCAGGGACACGGTCCCGCGGTCCGGGCGGTGCAGGAGGGCGGCGACGCGGGCGAGGGTGGACTTGCCGCAGCCGCTGGGTCCCAGGAGCCCCAGGGACTCGCCGGGGTGCAGGGCGAGGTGCGCGCCGCGGACGACGGGGGCGCGGCGGTCGTAGCCGGCGGTGATCCCGGTGAGCTCAAGCATGGTGGCAGGCCACCCCTTCGGTGAGCGCGGGGCGTTCGGCGCGGCATGCGTCGTCGGCGCGGGCGCAGCGGGCGGCGAAGGCACAGCCGGGCGGCAGCGCGCCGAGCTCGGGCGGATCTCCGGGGATGGGGGCGAAGGCCCGCTCGGGCAGGGCGTCGAGGAGCCCGGCGGCGTAGGGGTGGCGGGGGCCGGGCGCGCCGAAGAAGGCGGCGGCGGGACGCAGTTCGACGATCCGTCCGGCGTACATGACGGCGACGGTGTCGGCGATCCGTTCGGCGGCGGCCAGGTCGTGGGTGATCATCAGCAGGGCCCGGCCGGCGTCGCGGGTGTGGGCGCGCAGCTCGTCGACGGTGCGGTGGACGAGCTCCCGGTCGAGGCCGGTGGTCGGCTCGTCCGCGAGGAGGAGCGGGGCGTCGCCGATGAGGGCGAGCGCGGTGGCGGCGCGCTGGGCGAGGCCTCCGGAGAGTTCGTGGGGGTAGCGGTCGAGGTGGTCGGCGGGGAAGGCGGCCCGTGCGGCCGCGGCCTCCGCGGCGGCGCGCAGCGCCTGAACGCCCCGGCGCCGGCGCGGGGCGGGCACGGCCGGGCGGACCAGTGCGCGGACGGTCTCCTCGAGGTGGGCCCGGACGGTGCGGACCGGGGTGAGGTGCGCGGCCGGGCTCTGCGGGACCAGGCCGACGCGGCGGCCCCGTACGGTCCGGGCGAGCGTGCGCTCGTCGGCGTCGAGCAGGTCGAGCCCGTCGGCGAGCCGGGCCGATCCGGAGGTCTCGGCGTTGCCGGGGAGCAGGCCGAGCAGGGCCGAGGCGAGCACGGACTTGCCGCAGCCGCTCTCGCCGACGAGGGCGAGGCACTCGCCGGGGGCGAGTCGGAAGGAGGCCCCGGTGACGGCCTCCACGTGGCGGCCCGCGCGCATGCGGAAGCGGACGGAGAGCCCGTCGACGGCGAGCACGGGCGCACCGGCGCCGCCCGCGGCGTCGGGACAGGGACCGGCGTCGGGACCGGTGGCGGCGTCGGCACCGGTGGGGCCCGGGTTCCCGGGGCGGACCCCGGTGCCGTCGGCGGGGTGGCGGCGGGTCACAGGGTCAGCTCCGAGCGGCGGCGGGGGTTGAGGCGGTCGCGCCAGGCTCCCGCGAGTCCGGCGATGGCCAGGGTCGGGATGATCAGCAGGAGCCCCGGGAAGAGGGTGGGCCACCAGTCCCCGGCGAGCAGCGAGCCGCGGGCGCTCTGGACCAGGTTGCCCAGGCTGGCCTGGTGCGCCGGCAGCCCGAGGCCGAGGAACGACAGGGCTGACTCGTGCCACATGGCGTGCGGGACCATCAGCACCGCGGCCAGCCCCGCCTGCGGGAGCACCCCGGGGACCAGGTGCCGGACGGCGACCCGCCACCGCGAGGCGCCGCCGGAGATGGCGGCGTCCACGTACGGGCGGCCGCGCAGGGAGAGGACCTCGGCGCGGACGATGCGGGCCGTCGACAGCCAGTGGGTGACGGCCACGGAGACGACGACGGGCCAGACGCCCGGGCGGAACATCGCGACGATGAAGATGCCGAGCAGCAGGTGCGGGATCGAGGACAGGGTGTCCACGGCCCGCATCACCAGCCGGTCGGTCCACCCGCCGAGCGCCCCCGCGGCCGCTCCCACCGCCGTGCCGAGCACGCTGGCGACGAGCGCCGCCACCAGGCCCACCAGCAGCGAGACCCGCAGCCCGTAGACGCAGCGGAGCAGCAGGTCGCGTCCGACGTCGTCGGTCCCGAAGGGGTGCGCCCACGAGGGCGGCAGCAGCTTCGCCGACAGGTCGACCGCCTGCTGGTCCAGTTGCGCCAGGGGCGGCACCAGCAGGACCGCGAGCGCGATCAGCAGCACGACCGCGGCCGATACCCGCACGCGCAGGGTCCGCGCGGAACTCCGCGCGGCCCCGGAGGACTTCCACACGGCCCCGGTCCGCGCCGCCGTCCCCGCGGCCCCGCGCACCCGTTCGGCCACCGGTTCAGCCATCGAAGCCCACCCTCGGGTCCGCCAGCCCGTACAGCAGGTCGGACAGCAGGTTCCCGGCGAGCACCGCCGCCGTGGCCAGCACCGTCAGCGCCGCCAGCAGCGGGAAGTCCACCGAGGTCGCGGCCTGTACGGTCGCCGCCGCGATGCCCGGCCAGCTGAAGACGGTCTCCACCAGCAGCGCGCCGGTGATCAGTTCCGGTACCCGGGAACCGACCAGCGTGAGCATCGGCAGCATCCCGGAACGCAACGCGTGCCCCAGCAGGACGCCCCGTTCGGCCAGTCCCCGCGCGCGGGCGCCGCGTACGGGGTCCTCCTCCAGTGCGTCGGCCACGCCCTGGCGGACGTACAGGTGGAACCAGGGGAACTGGGAGATCCCCAGCACCAGAGCGGGCAGCACCAGGTGCGGGGCGACCTGTCCGAAGCCGACCACGTCGCTGCCCGCGTCCGTGAGGCCGCCCGCGGGCAGCACGCCCAGGTGCACCGAGAAGAACCAGATGGCCAGCAGCCCCAGCCAGAACGCGGGAGCCGCCTCCAGGATGTAGGCGAGCGAGGTGACGGCCCGGTCCAGGAGGCCGCCCTGACGGCGCGCGGCCAGGACGCCCAGCGCGGTGCCCAGCAGCACGGCCACCGCGAAGGCGCTCGCGGCGAGCAGCACGGACCAGCCCAGCCGTTCCCCGATCACGTCGGCGACGGGCTGGCGCATCACGGCGGAGGTGCCGAAGTCACCGGTGAGCGCCGAGGTGAGCCAGTCCCACCAGCGCGCGACGAGCGGCTGGTCGGCTCCCAGATTGACGCGCAGCTGGTCGAGCCGGGCCTGGGATGCGGTCAGTCCCGCCGTGCCGGCGTAGGCCTTGACGGGGTCGAAGGGGGACAGCGCCGCGATGGCGAAGACCCCGAAGGTGACGACGAGCAGGACGGGGGCGGCGAACAGCGTCCGCCGCCCCGCCATGCGCGCCATCGGCGCCCAGGGGAGGCGGCCGGAGCGGGAGGTCACGTCGGGTTGCTCACTTCTGCTTCGGCTTCCAGGTCTCGACGTTCCACCAGGGGCCGGAGCCGAGGCCGTGGTCGTGCGGCTCGACCTGCGTGGTGAGGCCGTCCCACTTGTCGTTCACCACGTACAGGTGGTCGATGTGGGTGAGGAAGACGTAGCCCGGGTTCGCGACGAGCTCCCGCTGCACGGTGTCGTACGCGGCCTTGCGGGCGGCCGGGTCCCCGCTGCGGCGGCCCTCGGTCAGGGCGAGGTCGACGGTCGGGTTGTCGTACCGGGCCATGTTGTTGAAGCCGTCGCCCGCGAGGGAGGAGGTCAGCAGCAGGTACTGGTCGAAGTCGGGGTCGGCCGGGGAGCCGCCGCCGGCGAGGACGGCGTCGGTCTTCATCCGGGGCTCGATGACCTCCCAGGTCCCCGCCTCGGTCTTGACCTCGATGCCGGCCTTCTTGGCGTCGGAGGCGAAGGCGAGCGCGTGGTCCTGGCGGATCTTGTCGCCGGAGGTGTACCAGAGCGGGAAGGCGGCCCGGACCCCGTCCTTGACGCGGACGCCGTCCGCGCCGGGCTTCCAGCCCGCCTCGTCGAGGATCTGCCGTGCCTTCCCCAGGTCGTGCGCGCGCTCGGTGCCGGCCGTGAACCACGGGCTGCCGGTGGGGACCGGCCCGAAGGCGGGCTTGCCCGCGCCCTCCAGGAGCTTGTCGACCATGGTGGTGCGGTCGACGGCGGTGTCCAGCGCCCGGCGGACGGCGACGTCCCCGGTGACCGGGTGGTGCGTCGGGAGGGTGACGGTGCGGTAGTCGAAGGTCTTGGCGGCGAGCGTCGTGCGCGCCGTGTCCGCGGCGAACCCCTTGGCGAGGTTCGGCGGCAGGATCGCCGCGTCGAGTTCGCCGGAGCGCAGCCGGGTCGCGCGGACGTCGTCGTCCTTGATGACGGCCATGGTGAACTTCTTCACCGTGGGCTCGCCGCCCCAGTAGCCGGGGTTGGCCGAGAAGCTGAGCTTCTCGCCCTTGGACCAGCCGGTGAGCAGGTAGGGACCGGTGCCGACGGGCCGGGTGGCGAAGTCGCCGCTGTTGACGTCCTGGCGGCCCGCGACGTGCTCGGGGGCGATCGGCAGTACGGTCCGCTCGGCGAACGGGGCGTAGGGGTACTTGAGGGTGAAGACGACCGTGTCCGCGCCGCGCGCCTCGACGCCCGCGATCGCGTCCAGTTCGGTCTTGGACGCGTTGTTCGTCTTCGCGTCGAGGATCGTCCGGTAGGTGAAGAGGACGTCCTCGGCGGAGAAGGGCTCCCCGTCGCTGAACTTCACGCCCCGGCGCAGCTTGTACGTGTAGGTGAGCCCGTCCGCGGAGACCTCGGGAAGGGCCTCGGCCAGTGCGGGCTTCAGCTTCATGTCCGCGTCGTGCGCGAGCAGCCCGTCGAAGATCTTGGAGTTGCCGTCCTTGCCGTAGCCGAGCAGCGGGCTCAGGCTCTCCGGTTCGGTCGCGATGCCGACCACGGCGGAGTCCGCGGATTCCCCGCCCTCGCCCCCGCCGGGTGGGGAGCAGGCCGCCACGCCCGTGATGAGGGCGACGGCCATCGTCGCGCGGGCCACTCCCCGTACTGTCCGGGCCGCCATGCTGCACACATCCCTGTTCATGATCATCCGCTATTGCAAAGGAGTGGCAATAATGCCAGATCCGATCAGAAGGAGTCGAACCGGTCCCCGGGCGGCCCTTTCGCCACCTCGGCAGCGGCAGGGGTCTTGCCCGGCCCGCGACCCTCGTGCCATATATGTCTAGACCTTTAAGCGGTTCGAGAGCCGAGGATGGCACCCCCGTGCGACGCAGCGCCCCCACGCTCACCCTCTGCCTGGCCCTGACCGGCCTGGCGGCGTGTACCGCGGCCGATACCCAGGCCCCTCCCGCCCCCGGCGGACTGACCGCCCAGGCGGGCAGCGCCACCAGCGTGCACGTCATGTGGGACGCGGCGGCGGACGGCGACGGGGTGAGCGGCTACCAGGTCTTCCGGGCCGGGGAGCTGGTGCGGGAACTCCCCGCGGAGAAGACCATGGTGGACGTCACCGGCCTCGCGCCGCAGACCGCGTACGCCTTCACCGTCCGGGCCCGGGACGCCGCCGGGAACGTCTCCGCGGCCGGACCCGCCGTCGAGGCGACCACCCCGGCGGCGAAGGCGGAGGACCGCTCGGCCCCCACCGCCCCGGCCACCACCACGGGCCGGGCGACCGGGCCCCGGTCCGCGCAGCTGACGTGGACCGCGGCCGCCGACGACACGGGCGTGACGGCGTACGACGTCCACCAGGGCGGCGTACGCATCCACACCGCCGGCCCGGGCGAGACCTCGACCACCCTGACCGGCCTCCAGCCCGACACCGTCTACACCTTCACCGTGCGGGCCCGGGACGGCGGCGACAACGCCTCCCCCGACGGCCCGGCCGTGGACGTCACCACCCCTCCCGCCGCGGGCGGCGGACCGGGCACCGCCCCCTCCGGATTCACCGCGACCGCCTCCCCCGGCACGGTGACCCTCTCCTGGACCGCCCCGGACACGGGCCGCGAGACGAGCGACTACGAACTCCACCTCAACGGGCGCCTCATGACGACCGTCCAGTTCGGCGCGGGCGCGGTGCCCGTCGGCCGGGTGGAACACCGGCTCACCGTGACGGAGCCCGCCGGCACCGTGTGGCGGATCAAGCTCCGCGCCAGGCTGCCCGACGGCAACTGGGGCGCCTTCTCCGCGGAGCGCGAAGTCACCCTCGCCCCCTGAGATACGACGGCAATTCGCCCCGAACCGCACGTACGGACCAGAAGATCACGCACAATGCTTCCGTGTTCGGTGAGTACTCGGTCAACAACAATCAGGCAGATCCGGCGGTCGGCGGCCCTCAGCCAGAATCAGGCGCCGTGCCGGGAAACCTGCCGCCGGAATCGGCGAGCTTCGTCGGCCGGGAGCGCGAACTCGGCCTGCTGGACCAGCTGTTGCGCGAGCGACGGCTGATCACCCTGACCGGAGTGGGCGGTGTCGGCAAGTCCCGGCTCGCCCTGCGGGCCGCCGCCCGCGCCCGCCGCGGGCATCCCGACGGCGTCTGGTGGGTCGAGCTGTCGCCGCTGCGCGACCCCCGGCTGCTCACCGCCACCGTCGCCCACGCCGTCGGCCTCGCCGACCACTCCGCGGCCCCGCTCGACGAGGAGCTGTGCGCCTGGATGGCGGACAGGACCCTGCTCCTCGTCCTGGACACCTGCGAGCACCTGGTGGCCGACTGCCGCCACCTCGTGGGCGAACTCCTGCAGTCCGCACCCGGGTTGACGGTCCTGGTCACCTCCCGGGAGCCGCTCGGCTCCCCCAGGGAGCGGGTCGTCGACGTCCGCCCGCTGCCCTGCGACGGCCCGGACAGCGACGCCCTCGCCCTCTTCCGCGCCCGGGCCCTCACCGCCGCCCCGCGGGCGGCCGCCGTCTTCGCCGACCCGGACCGGGCCCGGGTCGCCGCCGACGTCTGCCGCCGTCTGGACGGCATCCCGCTCGCCCTGGAGCTGGCCGGCGCCCGCATGCGCCGGTGGAGCCTGGAACAGATGGTCGAACGGCTCGGCGCGCGGTTCGACGTGCTCGCCGACAGCCGCGGCGCCCGGCCGCCCCGGCACCGGACCATGCGGACCGCGATCGGCTGGAGCCACGAGCTGTGCGAGCCGGTGGAGCGGCTGCTCTGGGCCCGGCTCTCGGTCTTCAGCGGGGACTTCGACGCCGCGGCCGCCCGTGCCGTGTGCGCGGGGGGACCGCTGCCCGCCGCCCGGGTGGAACGGGTGCTGGCCGGCCTGGTCGCCAAGTCGGTGGTGCGGCGCACCGAGGAACGGGGTACCGGGGCCCGCTTCCGGATGCTCGACACGATCCGCGAGTACGGGCACGGCTGGCTCGCCGAACTCGGCGAGGACCGGCTCGTCGCCGACCGGCACGCCCACTGGTACGCCGCGCTCGCCCGCGCCGCCGACCAGGGCTGGCTGGGCCCCGGTCAGCTGGACTGGTACCGCAGGATGACCGCCGAGCGCGCCCAGCTGCGCACGGCCCTGGAGCACCTGCTGGGCGCGGACCCGACGGCGGCCCTGGAGATGGCCGGCGCGCTCTGGTTCCACTGGTTCGCGTGCGGGCACGTCCGCGAGGGCCGGGGCTTCCTGGAACGGGCCCTGCGGGCCGCCCCGCCCACCGGCGCCGCGTACAACCAGGCCCAGTGGGCGCTCGGGCTCACGGCGCTGCTCCAGGGCGACATGGACGCGGCCCGGGAGATCGGCATCCGGTGCACCAGCGCGGCGGCCCGCCTGGCGGACCCGGAGCGGGAGCTGCGCGCGGCGTACCTGTCGGCGGTGTCGGTCCTGATGCCCGGCGATCCCGTACGGGCCCTCGCGCTGGCCGGCCCGCGGGCCAGGGCCGCCCACGGCGGACGCACCACCGCCCCCGGCTGGCTGCTGTGCAAACTGGCCACCGGCTACGCGCTGTGCGACCTGGAGCGGTACGAGGAGGCCACCGCGGAGGCGCGATCCCTGCGGGAGGCCTGCGCGGAGCTGGGCGAGCGGTGGCTGCGGGCGTACGCGGACTACATCCTGGCGGTGGCCGCGCTGGGCCTGGGCGACCACGGGGAGGCGGCCCGCCACGTACGGGCCATGCTGTCCGGCAAGCGGCTGCTCGGCGACCGGTTCGGCATCGCGCTCGGCCTGGACGTGCTGGCGGCGGCGGTGGCCGGGCTGGGCGACGGAGAGCTGGCGGCGCGCCTGTTGGGCACCGGGCACGCCTGGTGGCGCACGGTGGGCCGGCCGCAGATGGGCGGCTCGCCCTCGCTGACGGCCCTGCGGGACCGGGGCGAGCGGCAGGCCCGCGCGGCGATCGGCGACGCCGCGTACGAGGCGGCGTTCCTGGGCGGCGCGGCGGCACCCACCGGCTGAGCCCCAGCCGGTGGGCGGTGTGCGGCGGCGATGGACCGCGTCGGGGCTCCCGTCAGTACGGGAGGGGTCTGCCCGACGGTGTGCGCAGGTCCAGGTCTCGGGGGGCGGGCTTCGGGACGGGCTTGCGGATCAGCTGCTGGCGCATGCTGCCTCCTCGGCTCAGACCAGGGCAGGGCGGCGGGGTTCCACCGTTCGGCCGTCGGGGAGCAGTTCACCGGTGTCGTCGAAGACGACGGCGCCGTTGCACAGCAGGCTCCAGCCCTGTTCGGGATGGAAGGCCACCACGCGGGCGGTCTCGTGGTCGGCGCTGTCTACGGCAGGGCAGGGGGGCTGGTGGGAGCACATGGCGCACCTCCTCGCAAAGTGGGGCGGGAGGGCCGGTGGTCACCCGGTCGAATCCGCGATCCACGGTGGCGGTGAGTATTGCTGATCGCCACCCCTGGGCGGAACCCATATCGGCCGCCCAGTTCACGGTGTGTATGCCCGATTACGATGCGCTCATGCCCGGCATCCGGATCATTCACCGCACGCCCCTCCCGCCGGCCGAGGCCTGGCACCGGCTCACGGACTGGGAGCGCCACGGCGCGCAGGTCCCCCTCACCCGGACGGTCGTCTCCACGGCTCCTCCCACGCACGTCGGAACGGTCTTCACGGCGCGCACCGGAGTGGGCGGGATCACCTTCGACGACCCGATGGAAGTGACCCTCTGGCGCCCCCCTGGCCCCGGCGCGGCGGGACTGGTGCGGCTGGAGAAGCGCGGGCGGGTGGTGACGGGCTGGGCCGAGATCGAGGTCCGCCCGCTGCCCGGGGGCGGCACGGAGGTGCACTGGCGCGAACACCTGCGCCTGCGCGGCTTCCCGCGCCTCCTGGACCCGGTGGTCGACGCGGCGGGCCGGGCGGTCTTCGGGCGGGCGCTTCGCGGCATGTTGCGTCCGCGGGGCCCGGGTTAGGGTTCCCCCCGTCACCACGACCGGTGATCACCGCGAGAACCGAGGGGGATGTCCGTGGCCACCCCGCCACCTCCGCAGCAGGGCCGGTACCCCGGGCCCGGCCCGCACCCGCACCAGGCGCCGTTCCCGCCGCGGGACGGCGCCTTCGCCCCGGACGGGACGCCGCAGGCCCCCGTGTACGGGGCGTACGCGCCCCGCACGCCGGAGGAGGGGGCGTACGGGTGCCGGGTCTGCGGGTCGCTGCCCGTCGCGGACACGACCGTGTACGGCCACCAGGGCATGGTGGTGCTGATGCGGTTCCTGAGCCGGCGGGGGCCCTTCTGCCGCGACTGCGGCCTGCGCATCGTGCGCGACATGTCGGCCAAGACCCTGTGGCAGGGCTGGTGGGGCCCGCTGTCCCTGTTCGTCACGCCGGTGGTCCTGCTGACGAACCTCGCCCCGTGGGGCAGGCTGCGCCGGCTCGGGCCGCCGACGGGCGGCGCCGTGGCCCCGCTCGACCCGGGACGGCCGCTGTGGCGGCGTCCGGCGGCGGTCGCCGTGCTCGTCCCGATGGCGCTGGTGGCCCTCGCGTTCCCGGTCCTCGTCCTGGTCGCCGTGGTGGGCGGCGACGGGAAGCGGGCGCCCCTCGCCGTCGGGCAGTGCGTGCGCAACGCCGGCGACTGGCGCGACCAGGACCTGCGGGTCACGGAGTGCGGTTCGGTCAGCGCCGAGTTCGAGGTCACCCGGCTGCTGGACGCGCCCGGGGTCGCCTGCGCGGACGGCGAGTACATCGCGCGCCTGGAGTACGGCCCGGGCGGCCGGACGGCGAGCTGCCTCAGGCCGCTGCGCTGAGGCCCGCCCCGGGGACGGTCTTCGCGGCCGTCCCCGGGCCGTCTCGCCCTGGCGGGTGTCGTCGAACTCGTTCCTGCCGTGCGGCGCCCGGCACGCACGGGCCGCCTTCAGGGCGTACGAAACGACGGTGACGACGCCCCCTAGCGGATCGGCATGTCGGAGAGGGTGCGAGCGATCACCAGCCGCTGGATCTCGCTCGTCCCCTCGAAGATCGTGTAGATCGCGCTGTCCCGGTGCATCCGCTCCACCGGGTACTCCCGGGTGTAGCCGTTGCCGCCGAGGATCTGGACGGCCTGGGCGGTGACCTCCTTGGCCGTCTCGCTCGCGAAGAGCTTCGACATCGAGCCCTCCGCCGAGGTGAAGGGCCGGCCCGCGGCCGCCATCCACGAGGCGCGCCAGACCAGCAGCCGTGCCGCGTCGATCCGGGTCCGCATGTCGGCGAGCTGGAAGGCCACGCCCTGGTTGTCGATGATCGGACGGCCGAACTGCGTACGGGTCTTGGCGTAGTCCAGGGCGACCTCGTACGCCGCGCGCGCGGTGCCCACCGCCATGGCCCCGACCGCCGGCCGCGAGGCCTCGAAGGTGGCCATGGCCGCGTTCTTCACGCGCTCGCCGGCGCCGCCGCTGCGCGCCCGCTCGCGGGCCCGCGCGAGGCGGTCGTCCAGCTTCTCCTTGCCGCCGAGCAGGCAGGAGCCGGGGACGCGCACGTCCTCCAGCACCACCTCGGCGGTGTGCGAGGCGCGGATCCCGTGCTTCTTGAACTTCTGCCCCTGGGACAGGCCCGGCGTGTTCGGCGGCACGATGAAGGAGGCGTGCCCCTTGGTGCCGAGCTCCGCGTCGACGACGGCGACGACGATGTGGACGTTGGCGATGCCGCCGTTGGTCGCCCAGGTCTTGGTGCCGTTGAGCACCCATTCGTCCTTGGCCTGGTCGTACACGGCGCGGGTGCGCATGGCGCCGACGTCGGAGCCGGCGTCCGGCTCGGAGGAGCAGAAGGCGGCGACCTTGACGTCGTTCGCGTCGCCGTACATCTGGGGAATCCAGGTGCCGATCTGCTCCTCGGTGCCGTTGGCGACGACGCCGATCGCGGCGAGCCCGGTGCCGACGATGGACAGCGCGATGCCCGCGTCGCCCCAGAAGAGCTCCTCCATCGCCATCGGGATGCCGAGGCCGGTGGGGTCGAAGAACTGCTGGGCGTAGAAGTCCAGCGAGTAGATGCCGACCTTGGCGGCCTCCTGGATGACGGGCCAGGGAGTCTCTTCGCGCTCGTCCCACTCCGCGGCCGCGGGCCGGATCACGTCGGCCGCGAAGCCGTGGATCCAGTCGCGGACCTGAATCTGGTCGTCGTTGAGCTCCATGGTGAACTCCGCCATGTCCCCTCCAGCTGTCTGTTCTCGCCCAGATGTGGGTTACTAGCGGTAACCCGCCCGATCGCCACAGTCTGTTACCGGCGAGTAAGCACTGTCAAGCAGAGCCGATCCGCTCCCCGCCCGGGACGGCGGCACCCGCCGCGTCGATCACGGGGGTGTGCGGGGTGTTACGTTGCGTGGGCGTCACGCACATCGTAAGGGCGGGGAGAGAAACACCATGGAGACCACGCAGCACGCAGGCGAGCCCGGGACGGCCGAGCGGCGGCGGCGCGAGCTGCTCGAAGCCGCCGACCGGGTCGTGCTCAGGGACGGCCCGAAGGCCTCCATGAACGCCATCGCGGCGGAGGCCGGCATCACCAAGCCCATCCTCTACCGGCACTTCGGCGACAAGGCCGGGCTCTACCAGGCGCTCGCCGTCCGCCACACCGACGCCCTCCTCGACTCGCTGCGGGCGGCGCTCGACGCCCCGGCGGAGCGCCGCCGCAGGGTGGAGGCCACCCTGGACACCTACCTCGCGGCCATCGAGGCCCGCCCCCAGGTGTACCGGTTCCTGATGCACCCGGCCGAGGACTCGCAGGCCGCCGAGCGCGGCTTCGACGTCGGCCTGCACTCGGCGCCGCTGCTGCGCCGGCTGGGCGAGGAACTGGCCCAGGTGGTCGGCGAGCGCGTGGACCTCGGCCCCGACGGCGAACGCCTCGCGCGGATCTGGGGACACGGCATCGTCGGCATGATGCACGCGGCGGGCGACTGGTGGCTCGGCGAGCGTCCGTGCGACCGCGCCGAACTGGTCGCGGGCCTCACCGACCTGCTGTGGGGCCGCCTCGCGACCGCGGGGAACCGGGCGGACGGCCCCGGCTTCTGACCGCGGCCGGTCACGTCGGCGTTCCGTACCGCCCCTCGGACCCGGCCCCGCGGCGCTCAGCCCCGCGGCGCTGCCGTGTCCGCACCCCACGGGGCCTTCCGGATCGCCCGCCGCAGGCGGCGGGCCCGCAGCCCCGTGACGCGGTCCGCGTACACGGTGCCGTCCAGGTGGTCGCACTCGTGCTGCAGGCACCGGGCGAAGAACCCGGTGCCCTCGATCCGCACCGGCGCCCCGGCGGTGGTGACCCCTTCGACGACCGCCCGGTCGAAGCGGGCCGTACCGGCCTCCAGCCCGGGCAGCGACAGGCAGCCCTCGGGGCCGGTGAACTCCTCCCCGTCGGCCGTCACCAGGCGGGGGTTGACGACGTGTCCGACGTGCCGCACGTCCTCGTCGTCGGGGCAGTCGTACACGAACACCCGCCGCCCGACGCCGATCTGGTTCGCGGCGAGGCCGACCCCCTCGGCGGCGTACATCGTGGCGAACATGTCCTCCACGAGCCGGTCGAGCGCGGGCCCGAACTCGGTGACCTCCGCGCAAACGGAATGGAGCACCGGATCGCCCAGCAGGCTCATGGTGCGGACGAGTCCGGTGGTGCCGGGAATGGGGCGCTGTCGCATGGCCGTAAGGGTACGACGGGCGAATATATGAGGAGATCCACCGCGTCCCGGGGGCGCCGCGGTCAAGGCTCCGGCATGTACTGGATAGGCTGGGGCCGACCGACGCAAGGAGGACAAGGGACGATGGCAGGCAACACGGAGCCGCTTTCGCCGCGGGCCAAGCTGGCCGTGACGGCGGGCAAGGCCGCGGCGGCGGTGTCGCGGGCCGCGGGACGCGGAAGCGGATCGGTGATCGGGGGCAAGGTCGCGCTCAGGCTCGACCCCGATCTCCTCGGAGCGCTCGCGCAACATCTCGACGTCGTCCTCGTCTCCGCGACGAACGGCAAGACCACGACGACCCGGCTGATCGCCGAGGCCCTGCGGGCCAGCGGTCCCGTCGTCTCCAACGCGCTCGGCGCGAACATGCCGGCCGGCATCACCTCGGCGCTGGCGGGCGGTTCGGACGCCAAGTACGGCGTCATCGAGGTCGACGAGAAGTACCTGGCCGGAGTGGCCCGGGACGTCACCCCCAAGGTGATCGCCCTGCTCAACCTCTCCCGCGACCAGCTGGACCGCGCCGCCGAGACCCGCATGCTCGCGGAGAAGTGGCGCGAGGGCCTCTCGGGCTCCAAGGCGGTCATCGTCGCGAACTGCGACGACCCGCTGATCGTGTGGTCCGCCTCCTCGTCGCAGAACGTGGTCTGGGTCGCGGCCGGCCAGGAGTGGAAGGACGACGCCTGGTCGTGCCCCTCCTGCGGCGGCGTGATGCAGCGCCCGGGCGACGACTGGTTCTGCGGTGAGTGCGGCTTCCGCCGCCCGACGCCCAGCTGGGTGCTCTCCGGCGACCACGTCCTGGACCCGCACGGCTCGGCCTGGCCGATCCACCTCCAGCTTCCCGGCCGCGCCAACAAGGCGAACGCCGCCACCTCGGCCGCCGTGGCCGCCGTCTTCGGCGTCCCGCCGCAGGTCGCGCTGGAGCGGATGTACCAGGTGCAGGCCGTCGCCGGCCGCTACGACGTGGTGAACTTCCTGGGCCGCGAAGTGCGGCTGCTGCTCGCCAAGAACCCGGCCGGCTGGCTGGAGACGTTCTCGCTGATCGACCCGCCGCCGACCCCGGTGGTCCTGTCCGTGAACGCCCGCGGCGCGGACGGCACCGACACCTCCTGGCTGTGGGACGTGGACTACACGCGCCTGGCCGGCCACCCGATCTTTGTGATCGGCGACCGGAAGCTGGACCTCGCGGTCCGCCTGGAGGTCGCGGGGCTGGACTTCCGCGTCTGCGAGACCCTCGACGAGGCCGTGCAGCTGGCTCCGCCCGGACAGATCGAGCTGATCGCCAACTACACCGCCTTCCAAGACGTGCGCCGCCGCGTCGGCAACTAGTACCCATAAGGACACGAGCATGAGCGACAACAGCCTGCGTCTGGTGTGGATCTACCCCGACCTGCTGAGCACGTACGGGGACCAGGGCAACGCCCTCGTGGTGGAGCGCCGGGCGCGCCAGCGCGGCCTGGACGTGCAGCGCGTGGACGTCCGCAGCGACCAGCCGATCCCCACCTCGGGCGACATCTACCTGATCGGCGGCGGTGAGGACCGCCCGCAGCGGCTGGCCGCCGAGCGCCTGGTGCGCGACGGCGGTCTGGAGCGTGCCGTCTCCAACGGGGCGATCGTCTTCTCCGTCTGCGCCGGGTACCAGATCCTCGGCAAGGAGTTCGTCAACGACGTCGGCCAGCGCCAGGAGGGCCTCGGCCTGCTGGATGTGGTCACCGTCCGCGGCGAGGGCGAGCGGTGCGTCGGCGACGTCCTCGCCGACATCGACCCGCGCCTGGGGCTGCCCCAGCTGACGGGCTTCGAGAACCACCAGGGCATCACCCACCTCGGGCCCACCGCACGGCCGTTCGCGCGGCTGAGCATGGGCCGCGGCAACGGCACCGGAGACGGTACCGAAGGCGCGTACAACGACACGGTGTTCGGCACCTACATGCACGGCCCCGTGCTGGCCCGCAACCCGCTGGTCGCCGACCTGCTGCTGAAGCTGGCCCTCGACGTGAACGCGCTGCCGGGCCTGGACGACCGGTGGTACGAGGCGCTGCGCACCGAGCGCATTTCGGCCGCCACACAGCCGGCCTAGACCCGCGCGGCAGCACTCCGGCACCTCGCCGTCGGCCCGGTTCCCCAGGTGGGAGCCGGGCCGACGTGCGTTCGCACGACGGCCGGGACCAGCATGTGGAGGATGGTTCAGCCAACCCGGCTTCCACTTGTAGGGTGACGTCTAGTTCCCACCGGACGACGTGGTCCGGTCGTCGGCCCACGTTGCAAAGGTCTCTTCCTGCCATGCGCATAGGTGTGCTCACCTCCGGTGGCGACTGCCCCGGTCTGAATGCCGTCATCCGCTCCGTCGTGCACCGCGCCGTCGTCGACCACGGCGACGAGGTGATCGGCTTCCTCGACGGGTGGAAGGGTCTGCTGGAGGCGGACTACCGCAAGCTCGACCTCGACGCGGTGGGCGGCATCCTCGCCCGCGGCGGCACCATCCTCGGCTCCTCCCGGGTCCAGCCCGCGCACCTGCGCGACGGCGTGGAGCGGGCCCGCGGCCACGTCGCCGACCTCGGCCTCGACGCGATCATCCCGATCGGCGGCGAGGGCACCCTGAAGGCCGCGCACCTGCTCGCGGAGGCGGGCCTGCCGATCGTCGGGGTCCCCAAGACCATCGACAACGACATCTCGTCCACCGACGTCACCTTCGGCTTCGACACCGCCGTGGGCGTGGCCACCGAGGCACTGGACCGTCTGAAGACCACCGCCGAGTCCCACCAGCGCGTGATGGTGGTGGAGGTCATGGGCCGCCACACGGGCTGGATCGCCCTGCACTCGGGCATGGCGGCCGGTGCGCACGCGATCGTCGTGCCCGAGCGTCCCTTCGACATCGAGGAGCTGACGGCGATCGTCGGCGAGCGGTTCTCCGCGGGCAAGCGGTTCGCGATCGTCGTGGTCGCCGAGGGCGCCAAGCCCGCCCCGGGCGGCTCGATGGCCCTGGAGGAGGGCGGCACCGACATGTACGGGCACGAGCGGTTCGCCGGCATCGGCAACCGCCTCGCCGTGGAGCTGGAGCACCGGCTGGGCAAGGAGGCCCGGCCCGTGATCCTGGGCCACGTCCAGCGCGGCGGCACACCCACCGCGTACGACCGCGTCCTGGCGACCCGCTTCGGCTGGCACGCCGTGGAGGCCGCCCACCGCGGCGAGTTCGGCATGCTGACCGCCCTGCGCGGCACGGACATAGTGATGGTGCCGCTCGCCGAGGCGACCTCGACCCTCAAGACGGTCCCGGCCGAGCGGTACGCCGAGGCCCAGACGGTTCTGTGACCGTATGCCCGTTACCGCCGCCCCCGCGCGCAGGAGCGTACGGGGGCGGCACTACTGTGGTGGGGCGCCACAGTCAAGGGAGTGAACAGATGGACCACAACGGGCACGGCATGGACATGGACATGGACCTGCCGCCGTTCACTCTCGGGCGCGGGCTGGAGTTCTCCTTCGACGCGTTCTTCCTGTTCGGCTCGCTGCTGGGGCTCGCCCTGTACGCGTGGGGCGTGCTGCGCCTGCGCCGGCGCGGGGACTCCTGGCCGCCGGGCCGCACGACCGCGTTCACGCTCGGCGTGCTGACCGTGGTGCTGGTGATGTGCACCAAGCTGAACGACTACGGCATGGTCATGTTCAGCGTGCACATGGTCCAGCACATGGTCATCAGCATGATCACGCCGATCCTGCTGCTGCTCGGCGCCCCGATGACCCTCGCCCTGCGGGCCCTGCCGCCCGCCCCCCGCGGCCGCAGGGGGCCGCGCGAGCTGCTGCTCGTGCTGCTGCACAGCCGCTACATGCGGGTGATCACCCACCCGGCGTTCACCATCCCGATGTTCATCGCCAGCCTCTACGGCCTGTACTTCACCCCGCTCTTCGACTTCCTCATGGGGAGCCGGACCGGGCACATCGCGATGATGCTGCACTTCCTCGCCGTCGGCCTGGTCTTCTTCTGGCCGATCATGGGCATCGACCCCGGCCCGCACCGCCCCGGCTACGTGATGCGGATGCTGGAGCTCTTCGCGGGCATGCCCTTCCACGCCTTCTTCGGGATCGCCCTGATGATGGCGAGCGAGCCGATGATCAAGACGTACGCGAACCCGCCCGCCTCCCTCCGCATCGACCCGCTCCTCGACCAGCAGTGGGGCGGCGGCATCGCCTGGGCCTTCAGCGAGATCCCCTCGGTGCTGGTGCTAATCGCGCTCGTCTATCAGTGGTACCACTCCGAGCAGCGGGCCGCGAAGCGCTCCGACCGGGCCGCGGACCGCGACGGCGACCAGGAGCTCGCGGCGTACAACGCGTATCTCGCCTCGCTGCAAGCGCGTGGCCAGTAGCGCGGGACCGCCTTCGCGCGCCACCATGGGGCATGACCGGATCCGTTAAGGCGATGGCCGTCACGACCTTCGCCGCTCTGGTGGCCGTAGCCGCGTACTCCGTGGCCCTCGGCAGCAACGGCTGGCTGTGGTTCGGCTGGGTGGTGCTGGGGCTGCTGACCGCGGGGATGGCCGCCTCCCGCGGCGCCTGACCTCCCGACGGCCGCGCGCCGTCCGGTGGGGTTCCCGCACGGCGGGGCCCGGCGCCCCGTTCCCCGTGCGCACCGTCCTGCCCTGCGGAGCCCGTGTCCCGGTGGGATCCGTACGCCCCGGCCGCGGCCCGCGGGACCGCCGGCGCGCGCCCCGCGGGGCCGCCGCGGCCATCGGGAGCGGTGGTGGGTGGAGGACCCGGGACGCGCCCCTTCCGCGGACGGTCGGTGCCCGCCCCGTGACGGGGTGTCGGACGGACCCTAGACTGGATCTTTCCCGTGATTCCCGCATGTCCGGCCCCGGCCGGCGACAGGAGCGACCTGGTGTTCTACCACTTGCTCAAGCACGTGCTGCTCGGTCCGCTGCTGCGGCTGCTCTTCAGGCCGAGGATCGAGGGCCTGGAGAACATCCCGGAGGAGGGGGCCGCGATCATCGCGGGCAACCACCTGTCGTTCTCCGACCACTTCCTGATGCCGGCGATCCTGAAGCGGCGGATCACCTTCCTCGCGAAGGCCGAGTACTTCACCGGCCCCGGGCTCAAGGGCCGTCTCACCGCCGCCTTCTTCCGCAGCGCCGGGCAGATCCCCGTGGACCGCTCCGGGAAGAACGCCGGGCAGGCGGCGCTGCGCGAGGGGCTGGGCGTGCTGGCCGAGGACGAACTGCTCGGCATCTACCCGGAGGGCACCCGCTCGCACGACGGGCGGCTGTACAAGGGCAAGGTGGGCGTGGCCGCGATGGCGCTGGGCGCGGGTGTGCCCGTCGTGCCGTGCGCGATGGTCGGCACCTTCGAGATCCAGCCCCCCGGCCAGAAGATCCCGAAGATCAGGCGGGTCACGATCCGCTTCGGCGCGCCGATGGACTTCTCCCGGTACGCCGGGCTGGAGGGCGAGCGGGCCGTCCTGCGGGCCGTCACGGACGAGATCATGTACGCGATCCTCGAACTGTCCGGCCAGGAGTACGTCGACCGGTACGCGGGCGACGTCAAGGCCGAGGAAGAGGAGGAGCGGAAGAAGGCCCGGCGCCGGTCGCGCTGAGCCTCCTCCCGTACGGCCGGACCGGGTGGCGGGCCCCGGGGCCCGCCGGCCGGAGCGGGCCTAGCGGACGGCCGGGAGCTCCTCGCGGGCCGGGAGGTCCGACCCCGGGGCCTGCGCGGAGGACTTCGCGGCGGCGGGCACCGGGGCGACCGGGGTCGCGTGCGGACCGCACTTCACGTCCTCGGCGTCCACCGTGCCGGTGAGCAGGTAGGCGTCGACGCGTGTGTTGATGCAGGGGTTCACCAGGCCGGTGACCCCGTGCGAGCCGGCGTTCTGCTCGGTGATCAGGCGCGATCCGGCGAGGCGGCGGTGCAGCGAGACCGCGCCCGCGTACGGCGTGGCCGCGTCCCGCTCGGACTGGACGATCAGCACCGGCGCCAGGCCGCGCTTGACGCCGACCTCGATCGGGGTGCTCTGCCGGGACTTCCAGGTCGCGCAGGGCAGGTTCATCCACGCGTTGGACCAGGTCAGGAACGGGTACTTCTGGTGCAGCCTGCTGTTGTCCCGGTCCCACTTGGCCCAGCTGGTCGGCCACTTGGCGTCGGCGCACTCCACGGCCGTGTAGACGGCGTTGCCGTTCTCAGCGGCGGCGTTGCCGGCCGTGTCCGACATGTCCGGGGCGATCGCGTCGACCAGGGCCTGCGTGTCGCCGGCGAGGTAGGCGGCCCAGGTACGGGCGACGGGCACCCAGGAGGAGTCGTAGTACGGGGCGCCCTGGAAGAAGCCGATCAGCTCGGCCGGGCCGACGACCCCGCCGATCGGGTTGGCCTTGGCGGTCGCGCGCAGCTCCTGGTACTTCGCCTCGACCTTGGCGCGGGTGTCGCCGATGTGGAAGGCGGCGTCGTTCTCGGCGACCCAGTCCTGCCAGTCGTTCCAGCGGGTCTGGAAGGCGACGTTCTGGCCGAGGTTGGCCTCGTACCAGATGTTGTCCTGGTCCGGGTCGACGACGCTGTCGACGACCATGCGGCGCACGTGGGCCGGGAAGAGGGTCGCGTAGACCCCGCCGATGTAGGTGCCGTAGGAGACGCCGAGGAAGTTCAGCTTCTTCTCGCCGAGGGCGGCGCGGATCACGTCGAGGTCGCGCGCGGTGTTCGGCGTGGTCATGTGCGGCAGCATCTCGCCGCTGCGCTCCTTGCAGCCGTCCGCGTACTCGGCGGCGAGCTTGCGCTGGGCGCGCTTGTCGGCCTCGCTCCCGGGCACCGGGTCGGCCTTGGGGGCCTTGACGAACTCCTGCGGGTCGACGCAGGAGATGGGCGCCGAATGGCCGACGCCGCGGGGGTCGAAGCCCACGAAGTCGTACGCCTTGGAGGTGTTGACCCACAGCGGGCTCTTGGTGGTGACCCGGCGCGGGAAGCGCATGCCGGAGCCGCCGGGGCCTCCGGGGTTGTAGACGAGCGCGCCCTGGCGCTCCTGCGCAGTACCGGTGCTTCCGATCCGGTCGACCGCGAGCTCGATGGTCTTGCCGAACGGCTTGGAGTAGTCGAGCGGGACCTTGACCCAGCCGCACTGGATGGGCTTCTCCAGGCCCCAGTCGGCGGGACAGTCCTTCCACTCGATCCCGGTGCGGGCGGCGCGGGCGGCGGCGATCCGTACGCCCGCCGCTTCCGCGGACCCGTTGTCGCGGCCGGCGGTGGCGGCCGTGGCGGTCGGCGCGAGCAGCAGGCTCGCCGCCAGCGTGCCGGTGATCAGAGTGGCGGCGCTCCCCAGCGCCGCGGTGCGTATCACGTGATTGTTCCCCCTGCGTCAAGTGCCGCCGCGGGCGGCCGGTTTCGGTCGGGTTCGGTCGACGGCGTGCACGGCGATCCTGTCCTCCGGCGGGGCCCCGGCGACAGGGCGGGGCGCTGTTCTTTGCCAACCCGATAACCGGCGAGGCGTGTACCGCTCAGCGGATCACGATGCGGCGGGACCTCACCAGCCGTACGTGGCACGCGCCGCGTCGAGCAGCTCGCGCAGCCGCAGGGCGTCCGGGGCCAGCACCGTCACGAGGACCGCCGGGCCGGCCAGCGGGGTCACCGCGGCGAACTCCCCCAGCACGGCGGCCGCCGGCGGGGCCGCGGCGAACTCCGGGTCCACGACCAGGAGCTGACCGAGCGCCCGGTGCCCCGCGAGGCCGGCCGGTCCGTCCCAGCCGCCGGGCGCGCCCGGTCCGCAGGCGACCTCCTGGTCGAGGAGCGGACGGCCGTCCCGGGTGACGCCGAGCCGGCTGCGCAACAGCCCCGGCGCCTCCCCGCTGCGGCCCAGCACCTGCTCCTCGCGCAGCAGCAGCCGGGCCGTGGGGGCCAGCGCGACCCGTGTGCGCACCCGCAGGTCGCTGCCGCGCACGGACACCAGCGGCTCCGGCAGCCACCGCACCGACGCCGCGTCCTCCAGGGTGAGGCGGACGTCGTACCGTGCGGGCTCGCCGCCGCGGCCGGGCAGCGCGAGGGTGGCCGCCGCCGACCCGAGGGCGAGGTGGGCCCCGGGTCCGGCGACGGCCTCGACCGTGAGGTGGTCGCCGCCCAGCGGGGCGCTCATCGCGCCGACCAGCACGACCCCGGCCTCGGGGCGCGTCGCGCGGGTGCGCCGCAGGGCGAGCGGTCCCTCCCCGGCCAGCAGGGGCAGGGCGGTGCCGCCCCGCCCGTCGGCGGCGGCGCGGATCCGGGCGGTGGCCCGCAGGCCCGCCGCCGGGGCGGGGGCGGGGGCCGCGCCGGTCACCGTACGATCCATGCGGCGATCCGCTCGCGCACCCAGTCCGCCACCGGCGCCACTCCGTCGGCGCCGCGCAGCGACTGGAAGGCGATCGGCAGCTCGCCGCGCTGCTGGGCGGCGTCCCGGGCCATCCGGTCCAGGTCGGAGCCGACGTACGGGGCGAGGTCGGTCTTGTTGACGACGAGGAGGTCGGCGGTGGTGACGCCGGGGCCGCCCTTGCGCGGGATGTCGTCGCCTCCGGCCACGTCGATGACGAAGACCTGGGCGTCGACGAGTCCCCTGGAGAAGGTGGCGGTGAGGTTGTCCCCGCCGGACTCGATGAGGATCAGGTCGAGCGGGCCGACGCTCTCCTCCAGCTCCTCGACGGCCTCCAGGTTGGCGGAGATGTCGTCGCGGATCGCGGTGTGCGGGCAGGCCCCGGTCTCGACGGCGGTGATCCGCTCGGGCGGCAGGACGGCCTCGCGGAGCAGGAACTCTGCGTCCTCCCGGGTGTAGATGTCGTTGGTGACCACCGCCATGGACAGTTCGGTGCGCAGCGCGCGGCACAGGGCGGCGACGGTGGCCGTCTTGCCGGAGCCGACGGGGCCGCCGAGTCCGATGCGCAGGGCGCGGCGGGTGCCGTCGGCGCGGACGGGCTCGGCGCTGTGGGTGTGCCGCTGGGGGTAGGTCACGCCGTGGTCGAGGTGCACGGGGGTCTCCTTGGAGGTGTCCGAGGTGTCGGCGGGGTGCGGGGCGGGTGTTCAGGACGCGAAGAGCCGTACCGGCCAGTCGGCATGGGCCTCGGCCGCGATCTCCAGCAGCGGCGAGGAGGCCGCGGGCAGGGCGTCCGTGCCGTCCGTGCGCGCCTGCAGGGCGGCCGCCGCCGCCCGGGCCGCGACGGCGTCGAGTTCGGGGGCCAGGCGGGCCAGCACCCCGCTCGCCTCGAAGGGGTCCAGGCCGAGCAGCCGCACGGTCGCGGTCGCGGGCCCGCCGACGCTCTCGTACGCCGCCACCTGCGCGGCGCCGTCCGGCCCGAGCCCGGCCGCCCGGGCGGTGAGCCCGAGGACGACGGGCTGGTGGGCGCCGCGCGGGAAGGCGGCCGCCAGCGCGTCGAGTTCCGGTGACGGCCAGGTGGCCCGGGCGGCCCGCAGCAGCTGGCGGCCCAGCCGCCTGCCCGCGGTGCGCAGGGCGGGCGAGGGGGTGCGGGCGTCGGCGGCGTCGTCGAGCCCGGCCGGGTCGAGCCCGAGGGCGGCGGCCGCGGCGAGTCCGGCGGCGGTGAGCCCCGCGGTGTGCAGCCGGCCCCGGCAGAAGTCCTCCAGGGTGGCGGCGTCGTGGATGCGGCCCGCCTTGCAGGCGGCCTCGGCCCCGCCGGAGTGGGCGTGTCCCCCGGCGGGGAAGCGTCCGTCGGCGAGGACGAGCAGCGCGGCGAGGCTCATCGGAGCTGTCCCCTTCTCAGAACAGGAAGTATCGCTGTGCCATGGGCAGTTCGGCGGCGGGCGCCGGTTCCACGGCCTCGCCGTCGATGGTGACGGTGAAGGTGTCCGCGTCGACCTCGACCCGGGGCATGGCGTCGTTGTTGCGCATGTCCGTCTTGCTCACCTTGCGGGTGCTTTCGATGGCCGTGAACGGCTTCGCGAGGCAGAGCCGTTCGGGGAGGTTGTCGTCGAGGGCGGCCTGCGCGGTGAAGTTGAGCGAGTTCAGTCCGGGGGCGCGGCCCAGGCTCCCGAACATCGGGCGGGGCAGCACCGGTTGCGGGGTGGGGATGGAGGCGTTGGCGTCGCCCATCTGGGCGTAGGCGATCTGGCCGCCTTTGATGACGAGTTCGGGCTTGACGCCGAAGAAGGCGGGGTTCCACAGCACGAGGTCGGCGAGCTTGCCGGTCTCGACGGAGCCGATCTCGCGGGCGAGCCCCTGCGCGACGGCGGGGTTGATCGTGTACTTGGCGACGTAGCGGCGGGCCCGGTGGTTGTCGGCGGGTCCGTCGCCGGGCAGGAAGCCGCGGCGCCTCTTCATCACGTGGGCGGTCTGCCAGGTCCGCAGGACGACCTCGCCGACCCGGCCCATGGCCTGGGAGTCGGAGGAGATGATGGAGATGGCACCGAGGTCGTGCAGGACGTCCTCGGCGGCGATCGTCGAGGGCCGGATGCGGGACTCGGCGAAGGCGAGGTCCTCGGGGACCGCGGGGTTGAGGTGGTGGCAGACCATCAGCATGTCGAGGTGCTCCTCGACGGTGTTGACGGTGTGCGGCCGGGTCGGGTTGGTGGAACTGGGCAGTACGTTCGGCTCGGAGACCACGGTGATGATGTCCGGGGCGTGACCTCCGCCCGCACCCTCCGTGTGGTACGAGTGGATGGTCCGCCCGCCGATGGCCGCGAGGGTGTCGGCGACGAAGCCGGCCTCGTTGAGGGTGTCGGTGTGGATGGCGAGCTGGGCGCCGGTCTCGTCGCAGACCCCGAGGCAGGCGTCGATCACGGCGGGGGTGGCCCCCCAGTCCTCGTGGATCTTGAAACCGAGCGCTCCTCCGCGCAGTTGGGAGTGCATGGCCTCGCGGGACATCGTGTTGCCCTTGCCGAGCAGGCCGATGTTGACGGGGTAGGCCTCCAGGGCGGCGAACATCCTGGCCAGGTGCCACGGGCCGGGGGTGATCGTGGTGGCCTTGGTGCCCTCGGCCGGTCCGGTACCGCCGCCGACGAGGGTGGTGATGCCCGAGACGAGGGCCTCCTCGATGACGGTCGGGGAGATGAAGTGCACGTGCGCGTCGACGGCGCCGGCGGTGACGATCTTCCCGTTGCCCGCGATGATCTCCGTCTCGGGGCCGATCACGAGCGTGGGCTCGACCCCGTCCATGGTGTCGGGGTTGCCGGCCTTCCCGATGCCGCAGATGCGGCCGTCGCGGATGCCGAGGTCGGCCTTGACGATGCCCCAGTGGTCGAGGACGACCACCCCGGTGATCACGGTGTCCGGGGCGCCCTCGGCCCGGGTGGTACGGGCCTGGCCCATGGACTCGCGGATCACCTTGCCGCCGCCGAAGACGGCCTCGTCGCCGGCCCGTCCGGGGCCGCCGCTGAGGTCCTGCTCGATCTCGACGAAGAGGTCCGTGTCGGCCAGCCTGATCCGGTCCCCGGCGGTCGGCCCGAAGAGGTCGGCGTACACCTGGCGGGAGATCTCAGCCATCGAGCGGCCCTCCGGTCTCCCCGCGCAGCCCCGGTACGGTGCGCAGCCCGCCCAGGGGTACGAGCTCCACGGCGACCGGGATACCGGGTTCGAAGCGGACGGCGGTGCCGGCGGCGATGTTCAGCCGCAGCCCGCGCGCGGCGGCCCGGTCGAAGTCGAGACCGGGGTTGGCCTCGGCGAAGTGGTAGTGGGAGCCGACCTGGACGGGCCGGTCGGCCGCGTTGAGCACGGTGAGGCGGGTGACGGGGCGGCCCTCGTTGAGGCGCACCGGACCGTCCCCGTGGGCGATTTCGCCGGGGATCATGGCGGGTCTTCTCCTCAGACGATCGGATCGTGGACGGTGACGAGCTTGGTGCCGTCCGGGAAGGTCGCCTCGACCTGGACGTCGTGGATCATCTCGGGGATCCCCTCCATGACGTCACCGCGCCGCAGGACGGTGCGGCCGGAGGCCATCAGCTCGGCCACCGTCCGCCCGTCGCGGGCGCCTTCGAGGAGGTGCGAGGTGATGAGGGCGATCGCCTCGGGGTGGTTGAGGAGCACACCGCGCGCCCTCCGCTTCGCCGCCACGTCGGCGGCCACATGGATGAGCAGTCGCTCCTGCTCGTGCGGTGTCAGTTGCACAGCTATCACCAGGCTTCCAGGACAAGGTCGACGTCGCGCCGGGCCGAACGGTACGGGGTGCCAACGCTCTGTTGACCAGCTCATATCCGGGCCAGGCGTGTCTTGCCCAACGCGGGGAAAGGCTTTCCGTCCCGCCCACCGCCGCTTTACCGGATGATGGGTGATCATTGGCGGTCGAACGTGGCGCCACGCTATGCGCCCCGCTTTTCCGTTGGGTTAACCCACGTTTCGGGGAGGCACCCGGTTCTGCTCCCGGGTCCCCGGCGCCCGGTTCCGTATACGAAGCCCCACACGGCCCCTTCCGAGGAGACGCATGTTCATCAACCCCGTCCGCCACATCACCTTCGACGCAGTCGACCCCTACAGGACGGCCGAGTTCTGGTCCGCGGTCACCGGCTTCCCCATCCATCCGGACGACGTGGACGGAGACGACGAGGTCCTGCTGGAGCCCGGACAGCCGGGCGTGCCCGGCCTGTTGTTCATCCGGGTCCCGGACGCGAAGTCCGTCAAGAACCGGGTGCACCTGGACATCCAGCCGGCGTCCGGCACCCGGGACGAGACCGTCGGACGGCTCGTCGCGCTCGGCGCGGAGGTCGTCGACGACCGGCGCGCGCCGGACGGCGTCATGGGCTGGGTCGTGCTCACCGACCCGGAGGGCAACGAGCTGTGCATCGAGCGCAGTGCCTCGGAGCGCGGCCTGTCCTGAGCGGTCGCCGGGGAGACGGGCGGCCGGGCCCGTCGCCCCCCGCGCGCGTTCAGCAGCCGGTGGGGCTCGTCACCGGCAGTCCGACCGTCCAGGGCAGCGCGATCCACACCGTCTTGCCGCCGTCGTCGGTGGGGCTGACCGTCAGCCGGCCGCCCGCCTCGACGGTCAGCCAGCGAATGATGACCATGCCCCGGCCGTTGTCCTGCTGCACGGCCGCGGGGAGCCGCTTGGGCCAGCGCGGGTGACTGTCGGTCACGCCGACGCGGAGCCACTCGCCGCGTTCGAGCAGGACGTCGACGGTGAAGGTGGGCGACTGGCCGAACGTGTGCTGTACGGCGTTGGTGGCGAGCTCCGAGACGATCAGCCGG
The DNA here is from genome assembly GCF_042715295.1 of Streptomyces sp. NPDC058701. Lineage (NCBI taxonomy): Bacteria > Bacillati > Actinomycetota > Actinomycetes > Kitasatosporales > Streptomycetaceae > Streptomyces > Streptomyces sp. NPDC058701. The sequence goes on from NZ_JBHXSY010000024.1 coordinate 86,082, forward strand.
ACACTGTCCGCGGTGTCGGCGTCGTCGGGCAGTCCCCATTCGCGCAGCACCTCCGCCACGAAGCGTCGGGCGGTGGCGACCGAGGCGGGCTCGCTCGGCAGAGTGATGGATGCTTCCTGGTGGTCTGCCATGGCGACGGTCCCTTTCCCACCGGGGCGAAACCGCCCCGGATCTGTGCTGGACGCCAGAGTGTCACCCATCGTGCCGAGGTTTCTGCCGTTCCCTCAAGTCATGCATATATCTGTCGCTCAATGCGGTGAACTCTGCTACGGAAGAGCGTATTTGGACGGCAGACTGGTGCGAGCTGTGCCGGTGGAAGGAGGCGGGTGTGCAGCACGGTCCTGCGGTGCGTCGGCGCAAGCTCGGCGAGGAACTGCGTGCCCTGCGCGATCGGTCCGGACTCACCAGTGGTGAGGCCGCCCGGATCGCGGGATGGCACCAGTCGAAAATCAGCCGTATCGAGACGGGTCGCAGCGGCGTGAAAGCGGAGGACATCCGCGTGCTGCTCGACGTGTACGGGGAGATCGTGAGTCCGCAGCAGCGCGCGCTGCTGGAGGCGCTGTCCGCCTCGGCGTCCGGTCCCGCCGCAGGGGACGCCACGGGGCGGGGACGGCACTGGTGGCACGACTACCGGGGGCTGCTGCCGCAGGAGTACCGGGACTTCATCAGCCTGGAGGCCGGGGCCCGGTCGGCGCGCACCGTCGAACTGTCGGTGGTGCCGGGGCTGCTCCAGACACCGGAGTACGCGCGGGCCGTGACCCGCGCCGCGCTGGGCGGGCTGCCCGAGCCGAAGGTGGACGCCCTGGTCGACGTACGTCTGGCGCGGCAGGCGGTCCTGCGGTCCGATCCACCGCTGGAGCTGAGCGCGGTGCTCGACGAGGCGGTGCTGCGCCGCCAGATCGGCGGCGCGGGGGTGATGGCGGAGCAGTTGCGGCACCTGGTGGAGGTGTCCCGGCTGCCCCAGGTGAGCCTCCAGGTGCTGCCGTTCAGCGTGGGGGGACATCTCGGCCTCACAGGACCGTTCGTCATCTTCTCATTTCCGAACATCGCCGATCTGGATGTGGTGGTACTCGACCATTTGACGAGTAGCCTCTATCTCGAGCGGAAGGAAGACCTCGAGGCGTACAGCGCCGCGTTCCGCACCATCCAGGCGCACGCCCTCCCGCCCCGGGACTCGTCGGGTCTCATCAGCTCACTCGCTGACGACGCGTAAGGAGGCACCCCCGTGTCCGCACCCCTCTTGGCCACCAGCGGACTTCTGAACGGCGCGCGGTGGCGGCGGAGCAGCCGCAGCACCGGAATGAACAACTGCGTGGAAGCGGCCGCCCTCACCGGCGGTCTGCTGGCCGTCCGCGACTCCAAGCGGGCGGACGGCCCGGCCGTGCTCTTCACCGCGGCGGCCTGGAGCGGATTCCTCGCCCGGGTACGGGCGGACGCACACCTGTAGCCACGCCTACCGGTTCGTGGCTCCGGCCGGAGCGGTGCGCAGGATCGTCGACACGGCCCGGCCGATCTCCTCCCCCGTGAGATCGGCCCGGGCGGTGAGCCGGAGCCGGGAAATGCCGTCCGGCACCGACGGCGGCCGGAAGCACCCCACGGACAGTCCTGCCTCGCGGCAGTCGGCGGCCCAGCGCAGTGCCGCCGAAGCCGACGGGGCCCGTACCGACACGACGGCCGCGTCCGGCCGGGCCGCGGTCAGGCCGGACGCGGTGAGCAGCCCGTACAGCCGGTCGGCCACCTCGCGGGCGCGGCCGGCCCGCTCCGGCTCCCGCCGCAGCAGGCGCAGGCCGGCCAGCGCGGCGCCCGCGGCGGCCGGGGCGAGCCCGGTGTCGAAGATGAAGGTCCTGGCGGTGTTCACCAGGTGCCGGATCACCTTGGCCGGGCCGAGGACGGCTCCACCCTGACTGCCCAGGGACTTCGAGAGCGTCATCGTCGCGACCACGCCGGGCGCGCCCGCGAGCCCGGCGGCGTACAGCGCGCCGCGGCCCCCCTCGCCCAGCACGCCCAGCCCGTGCGCGTCGTCGACGACCAGGGCGGCCCCCTCGTCTCGGCAGGCGGCGGCGTACGCGGCGAGCGGTGCCGCGTCCCCGTCGACGGAGAACACCGAGTCGCTGACCAGCAGCGCCCGCCCGCCGTGCGCGGCGAGCGTCTTGCGCGCGGTGTCCGGGTCGGAGTGCGGGATCACGGCGGTCTCGGCGCGCGAGAGGCGGCAGCCGTCGACGATCGAGGCGTGGTTGCCCGCGTCGGAGACGACGAGGGTGCCCCGGTCGCTCAGCGCGGTGACGGCGGCGAGGTTGGCCGCGTACCCGGAGGAGAGGACCAGCGCCGCCTCGAACTCGCAGAAGGCGGCGAGCTCGCGCTCCAGCTCGGCGTGCAGTTCGGTGGTGCCGGTGACCAGGCGGGAGCCGGTGGCGCCGGCGCCCCAGCGCTCGGCCGCGTCCCGGGCGCCCCGTACGGTCTCGGGGTGCCGGGACAGTCCGAGGTAGTCGTTGCTCGCGAGGTCCAGGAGCGGTGAGGACGCCGGCCTCGGGCGCAGGGTGCGGACCAGCCCGGCCCGCTCGCGCGCCTGTTCCGCGTCGTCGATCCAGGCGAAGACGTCCGCGGGGGCGGAAATGTGCTCGGGCATCGGGGGGTCCTCGTTTTTGTCGGCAGTCCACAGACCAGCCCGACCCTATCCGGGCGTGACCAGCGGGTCATGTGTGGCGATACACACACTCCCATCCGGCCATGTTGTGTCATCTCTCCTTGGCCGGGAGTGGTCGTGTAGGCCAGGATCGGCGTCATGGACCTGCTGAACACCCTGGTGGACAAGGGGCTGCGGCGCGAGCTGCCGACCCGCGAAGAGGCGCTCGCCGTACTGGCGACTTCTGACGACGAACTGCTCGACGTGGTGGCCGCGGCCGGCAAGGTGCGCCGTCAGTGGTTCGGACGTCGGGTGAAGCTGAACTATCTGGTCAACCTGAAGTCGGGCCTGTGCCCGGAGGACTGCTCGTACTGCTCCCAGCGCCTGGGGTCGAAGGCCGAGATCCTCAAGTACACCTGGCTGAAGCCGGAGGAGGCCTCCCAGGCCGCGGCCGCCGGTGTCGCGGGCGGCGCGAAGCGGGTCTGTCTGGTCGCGAGCGGCCGCGGGCCGACGGACCGGGACGTGGACCGGGTCGGCAAGACGATCGCCGCGATCAAGGAGCAGAACGAGGGCGTCGAGGTCTGCGCCTGCCTGGGCCTGCTCTCGGACGGTCAGGCGGAGCGCCTGAAGGACGCCGGCGCCGACGCGTACAACCACAACCTCAACACCTCCGAGGCCACCTACGGGCAGATCACCAAGACCCACACGTACGCCGACCGCGTCGACACGGTGCAGAAGGCGCACGCCGCCGGCCTGTCCGCCTGTTCCGGCCTGATCGCGGGCATGGGCGAGAGCGACGAGGACCTGGTCGACGTCGTGTACTCGCTGCGCGGGCTCGACCCCGACTCGGTGCCGGTCAACTTCCTGATCCCGTTCGAGGGCACCCCGCTGGCCAAGGAGTGGAACCTCACCCCGCAGCGCGCCCTGCGCATCCTCGCGATGGTCCGCTTCGTCTGTCCCGACGTCGAGGTCCGCCTCGCGGGCGGGCGCGAGGTGCACCTGCGCTCGATGCAGCCGCTGGCCCTGCACCTGGTCAACTCGATCTTCCTGGGCGACTACCTGACCAGTGAGGGCCAGGCCGGTCAGGCCGACCTCGACATGATCGCGGACGCCGGTTTCGAGGTGGAGGGCGCCGGTACGACGACCCTGCCCGCCCACCGCTCCGACCTGGCGGCGGACACCGGGGCGGCGGCGGCTCCGGCCGGCGGCTGCGGCTCGCACGGCGGCGGCGCCTCGGTCTGCGGTTCCGCGGCGCCCGCCGACGGTGCGGAGGCGGCCGGCTGCGGTTCGGCGTGCGGCGGCTGCTCGGGGCACGCCGAGGCGGCTCCCGTACGGGCGCAGGCCGACGCCGGCGGCGTCCGGTCCGACCTGGTGTCGGTCCGCCGTCGCGGCGCGGGGACGGACATCGCCCCCAATGCCTGATCCGCTCCACCCGCCGCCGGCCGGCGCGGAACTCCTCGCGCTGGACCGGCAGCACGTCTGGCACCCGTACGGCCCCATGCCCGGACGGCAGGAGCCGCTGGTCGTCGCCTCCGCCTCGGGTGTCCGGCTGCGGCTCGCCGACCCGGCCCGCGGGCAGGGGCACGAAGAGCTGGTCGACGGCATGTCCTCCTGGTGGTCGGCCGTCCACGGCTACAACCACCCGGTGCTGAACGAGGCCGTGACGTCCCAGTTGGGCCGGATGTCGCACGTGATGTTCGGCGGGCTCACCCACGAGCCCGCCGTCCGGCTCTCCGCGCGGCTGGTCGAGATCACCCCGGCGGGTCTGGAGCACGTGTTCCTGTCGGACTCGGGCTCGGTCGCCGTCGAAGTCGCCGTCAAGATGTGCCTGCAGTACTGGCGTTCGGTGGGGCGGACGGGCAAGACCCGGCTGCTCACCTGGCGCGGCGGCTACCACGGGGACACCTGGCAGCCGATGGCCGTCTGCGATCCCGAGGGCGGGATGCACGAGCTGTGGCAGGGCCATCTGCCCCGGCAGGTCTTCGCGGACGCGCCGCCCGGCGACTTCGACACGCCCGTCGACCCGGCGTACGCCGACCACCTGCGCGCTCTGATCGCCGCCCACGCGGACGAGCTGGCCGCGGTGATCGTGGAACCGGTGGTGCAGGGCGCCGGCGGCATGCGCTTCCACAACCCCGGCTACCTGCGCGTGCTGCGCGAGCTGTGCGACGAGTACGGGGTCCTGCTGATCCTGGACGAGATCGCGACGGGCTTCGGCCGTACGGGCGCCCTCTTCGCGGCCGACCACGCCGGGATCACCCCCGACGTGCTGTGCCTGGGCAAGGCCCTGACGGGCGGCTACCTCTCGCTGGCGGCGACCCTGTGCACGAGCCGGGTGGCCGACGGCATCTCGCGGGGGGAGGTACCGGTGCTCGCGCACGGCCCGACCTTCATGGGCAACCCGCTCGCGACGGCCGTGGCGCTGGCCTCCGTCGACCTGCTGCTCGACCGGGACTGGGCGGGCGAGGTCAAGCGGATCGAGGCGGGTCTGCGCGAGGGCCTCGCTCCGGCCGCCGCGCTGCCCGGCGTACGGGAGGTGCGCGTCCTCGGCGCGATCGGGGTGGTCCAGCTGACGCACGACGTCGACATGGCGGCGGCGACCCGGGCGGCGGTCCGGGAGGGCGTCTGGCTGCGGCCGTTCCGGGACCTGATCTACACCATGCCGCCGTACGTCACGGGCGACGCCGACGTGGCCCGCATCTGCCGCGCGGTGGTCGCGGCTGCTCAGGAGGGCTGAGATGTCCGTACTGGTGGTGTCCGGCACGGGCACCGAGATCGGCAAGACGGTGGTCACCGCGGCGGTCGCGGCCGCCGCGGTCGCGGCCGGGCGCTCGGTGGCGGTGCTCAAGCCGGCGCAGACCGGCGTGAACCCGGATGAGCCGGGAGACGCCGCCGAGGTGGTGCGGCTGGCCGGGCCGTCGGTGACGCCGCTCGAACTGGCCCGCTACCCGGAGCCGTTGGCCCCGGACACGGCGGCCCGGCGCTCGGGGCTGGCGACCCTCTCCCCGGCGGCGATCGCCGAGGCGGCCACCCGGTTGGCGCTCACGCACGACCTGGTGCTGGTCGAGGGGGCGGGCGGGCTGCTCGTCCGCTTCGACGAGGCGGGCCGCACCCTGGCCGACGCGGCCCGGCTGCTCGGCGCGCCGACACTGGTCGTCGCCCCGGCGGGCCTCGGCACCCTCAACGCGACCGCCCTCACCGCGGAGGCCCTGCGGGCGCGGGGGCTGACCGCGCTGGGCGTCGTCGTCGGCAGCTGGCCGGCCGCGCCGGACCTGGCCTCCCGCTGCAACCTGGCCGACCTCCCGGTGGTCTCCGGCCTGCCGCTGCTGGGCGCGGTCCCCGAGGGCTCGGGCACCCTCCCGCCGGACCGGTTCCGCGCGGCGGCCCCGACCTGGCTCTCCCCCGCCCTGTCGGGCACCTGGTCCGCCACCGCCTTCCTCACCGCCTGGCCCGCCTGACCGCCGGGGCCCGGGGCCGGGGGGCCGGCCGGGGGGCCGGCACGCATCCACGAGGCTGGATCCGGCACATCCCGGCACCGAGCCGGCACATACAGCCCCGCCGACGTCAGCGGCGCGGGCGCGCGGGGCCGGAGCCCCGGCGGGGCCCCGGAACCACGACCTCACCGCATGCACCGGCATGAGCGTCCTGGCCCCGCCCAGCCCCGCCGGCGATTGAGGCGCGGAGCCACGGGGCGGAGCCACGAGCCGGAGCCGCGGAACCACGCCCCCGCTGCTCCCGCCGCGCCGTCGCGCCAGCGGCACGGCGGGGCCCCGAAACCGGCGGCCCCCCGGACAGGCACCGGCAGGGATGAGGCCCCGCCGACCGGGCACCCTGGAAGTACCGGCACCGCCACCGCCCCGGAGGCCCACATGCCCATGCCCCGCCGTAGCCCGGCACCGGCACCGCCCCACGACCCGGTCCACCACCCCCTCTTCGCGCGGTTCTACGCCCGCGCCAGCACCACCGCCGAGACCCGCGCCGGCATCGCCCCCCTCCGGCGCGAGCTGCTGCACGGCGTGTCCGGCCGCGTCATCGAGATCGGCGCCGGCAACGGCCTGAACTTCGCGCACTCCCCCCGCGCCGTGTCCGAGGTCGTCGCCGTCGAACCGGAACGCACCCTGCGCCGCCTCGCGTCCGCCGCCGCACAGCACGTCGAGGTGCCGGTGGACGTCGTACCGGGCGCCGCCGAGGCACTGCCCGTGAAGAGCGAGGCCTTCGACGCCGCCGTCGCCTCGCTGGTGCTGTGCACCGTACGGGACCTGCCCCGCTCCCTCGCCGAACTGCACCGCGTCCTGCGCCCCGACGCCGAGCTGCGCTTCTTCGAGCACGGTCTGGCCCCCGGCCCCGGCATGGCGGGCATCCAGCGCGCGCTCGACCGGACCGTCTGGCCGCGCCTGTTCGGCGGCTGCCACACCGCCCGTGACCCGCTCGCGTCGATCGAGGCCGCCGGGTTCCGTATCGTCTCCCACCGCGCCTTCCGGCTGCCCGAGCGCGGCCCGGCCCTCCCGACGTCGTACTGCGTGCTCGGCTCGGCCCGCCGCGTCAGTTGACCGGGCCGTCGGCGCGCCCGCGCCCGGTGTCCCGTACCGGCTCGAACGGTTTCACCCAGCGCCGCCAGCGGTCCTGGCGGTGGTACCCGGCCGCGGCCCACGCCTGCCGGGCCCGTTCGTTCACGAGGCGAGCACGTCCGCGGCGTCGGCCGGCGGCGGCGGTCCGTATGCGCAGCTGGTTCATGATCGGAATCCGAGCACGGCGGCGCCAGGCCCGTCGGCGGCTTCCGTTCCGTGGGACGGGGCGCCGCCGCGGGACCGGTGCCCTGCGGCCTTCCTCTACCGTGTGGAAAAACGGTCTCCCTACCGCAGGGAAAAACGATCTCCTCTCGGACCCGGAACCCGGACTCCGATCCCTCCTCTTCCCGCATGAAAGGTGTGAGCGTCCGCCCATGGGCGAGCCTGCCGATGAACGACACTCCCGTCCGCGACATCGCGCGGCACCCCTCCTCCTGGCCGATCATGGGACGGAGGTGATCGACCGATGACGGAAGTGCTCCTGCTCCTCCTGGCGCTGCTGCTCTGTCTTGTCTGCGGGGTCTTCGTCGCGGCCGAGTTCTCGCTGACCACCGTCGAGCGAAGCGACCTCGAACGGGCCGTCGAGCGCGGCGAGCGGGGTGCGGACAGCGCCCTGGCCGCCGTGAAGACGCTGACGTTCCAGCTGTCCGGCGCTCAGCTCGGCATCACCGTGACCGGTCTGGTCATCGGCATGCTCTCCAAGCCGTCGATCTCGGCGCTGCTGCAGGGCCCGTTCGAGGCCATGGGGCTGTCCCCCGGCGCCGCCTCCACCACGGCCCTGGTCCTCGGCACGGTGCTGTCGACCGTCGTCCTGATGGTGGTCGGCGAGCTGGTGCCCAAGAACTGGGCGATCTCCTCGCCGCTGGCGATCGCCAAGCGCGTGGCCATGGTTCAGCGGGCCTTCAGCCGGGCCTTCAGGCCGTTCATCAGCCATCTGAACACCACGGCGAACCACATGGTGCGCCGCTTCGGGATGGAGCCCGCCGAGGAGCTGGCCTCGGCCCGCACCCCCCAGGAGCTGATGGCCCTGGCCCGGCACTCGGCGAAGGCCGGAGCCCTGGAGAAGGACACCGCGGAGCTGTTCGTGCGCACCTTGAACCTGGCCGATCTGACCGCGGAGAACGTGATGACCCCGCGGGTCCAGGTGACCGCGCTGGACCTGCAGACGACCGCGGAGGACGTGGCGAACGCGACGCTGGCCACCGGCCTGTCCCGTTTCCCCGTCTACCGGGGGAGCCTGGACTCGGTCGTCGGCACCGTTCACATCAAGGACGTGCTGGCGCTGCCCGCCGAGGAGCGCCACCGCCATCCGGTGGCGTCGCTGCTGCGCGAGCCGCTCCTCGTACCGGAGTCGCTGACCGTGGACCGGCTGCTGGACCGGCTGTCCGGCCGGCAGACGATGGCCGTGGTCATCGACGAATACGGCGGCACGGCCGGTGTGGCCACGCTGGAGGACATCGTCGAGGAGGTCGTCGGCGAGGTCCGCGACGAACACGACCCGCACGAGACCGCGGATCTGGCACCGGCCGGAACGGACGACTCCGGACGCCCGCTGTACTCGGCGGACGGCGCCGCCCGCACCGACCAGCTCCAGCGGATCGGCCTGCGGGTGCCGGACGGCCCGTACGAGACGCTGGCCGGTTTGGTGGCGACCGAGCTGGGCCGCATCCCGCTCGTCGGCGACAGCATGGAGCTGGACGGCTGGCGGCTCGACGTGGTGGACGCCGGCGGACGGCGGGCGGCGCGGGTGCTGCTGCACGCCCCGGCCGGACCCGGCTTCGCCGACGGCGCCGCCGAGACCGACGGCGGGGAGGAGTCACGATGACCGTGATCCAGCTGTTGATCGGCCTGGCGACCCTGGTCGTCAACGCCTTCTTCGTCGGCGCGGAGTTCGCGCTGATCTCGGTCCGGCGCAGCCAGATCGAGCCGTACGCCGAGCAGGGCGACCGGCGGGCCCGCGCCGTCGTGTGGGGGCTGGAGCACGTGTCGGCCCTGATGGCGGCTGCGCAGCTCGGCATCACCCTGTGCACCCTGGTGCTGGGCGTGGTGGCCGAGCCGGCCATCGCGCACCTGCTGACTCCGGTGTTCGAGTTCTTCGGTGTGCCGGCCGGGCTGACCCACGCGATCTCCTTCGTGGTGGCGCTGGCGCTGGCCACGTACCTGCACATGCTCTTCGGCGAGATGGTGCCGAAGAACGTGGCGCTGTCCGAGCCGGTGCGCACCGCGCTGCTGCTGGGGCCGCCCCTGGTGGCCGTGACCAGGGCCCTGCGTCCGGTGATCTTCGCGATCAACGCCTTCGCCAACGCGCTGCTGCGCCTGCTGCGGGTGGAGGTCAAGGACGAGGTCTCGGCGACGTTCTCGGACGACGAGCTGGCCCGGATGGTCAGGGACTCCAGCGAGGCGGGGCTCCTGGACGACCGGGCGAGCGAGCGGCTGCACGACGCTCTGGAGCTGGGCCGTCGGCCGGTGACCGACGTGGTGCTGTCGGCGGAACGGGTGGTCACGGCGCGGCGGGGCATCACCCCGGCCGGGCTGGAGCGGCTGTCGGCCGAGTCGGGGTATTCCCGGTTCCCGGTGGTCGACGCCCACCACGGGATCCTGGGGTACCTGCACGTCAAGGACGCGCTGGACGCGCAGGCGCAGGAGCGGGACGCGCCCTTCCCGGTGTCGGCGCTGCGGCAGATTGCCCAGGTGCGGGCGGAGACCCCGCTGGACGACGTGCTCACCGCGATGCGCCGCAGCCGTACGCACCTGGCCGCCGTGCTCGGGGCGGACGGCGCCATGACGGGCCTGGTGACGATGGAGGACGTGCTGCGCGAGCTGTTCGCCAGGCCGGCCTCCGCGTAGCCGGCCCCGAGCTGTGGTCCCCCGGCCCCGTGGGCCGGGGGTACCGCGCGGTAGCATCGCTCCGCCATGGAGATGAATGCCTCTTACACCAGTTTCGTCGCGGTCGGCGACTCCTTCACCGAGGGCATGTCCGACCTGCTCCCGGACGGCTCCTACCGGGGCTGGGCGGACCTGCTGGCCGCCCGCCTCGCGGCGCGCGAGCCCGGCTTCCGCTACGCCAACCTCGCGGTGCGCGGGAAGCTGATCGGCCAGATCGCCGCGGAACAGGCCCCCGCGGCCGCGGCCATGGGCGCCGACGTCGTGACCCTGGTCGGCGGCCTGAACGACGCCCTGCGCCCCAAGGTCGACATGGGCCGGGTCCGGGCCCACCTGGAATCGGCCGTGGAGCTCCTCGCTCCCTCGTGCGGGCAGCTCGTCCTGATGCGCTCCCCGGGGCGCAACGGGCCGGTGATGGAACGCTTCCGGCCCCGGATGGAGGAGCTCTTCGTCATCATCGAGGAGCTGGCCGCCCGGCACGGGGCCCTGGTGGTGGACCTGTACGGGTCTCCGGCGCTCGGCGACCCGCGCATGTGGGACGTCGACCGGCTGCACCTGACGTCGGAGGGGCACCGCCGGGTGGCCGAGGCGGTCTGGCAGGCTCTGGGCCTGCCGCCGGAGGAGGACTGGCACACCGCGCTGCCGGCCGCGGCGCCGGCGGGCTGGTCGGTGCGCCGGTCCCAGGACCTCAGCTTCGCCCGGCAGCACCTGCTGCCCTGGGTGGGCCGCCGGCTGACGGGCCGCTCCAGCGGAGACGGGCGCCCCGCCAAGCGCCCCGAGCTGCTGCCGTACGAGCACTCTCCGCTCTCGTAGCAAGGCACAATCAGCGGGGGCGCCCCTACCTGCGTAAACACACAGCCGGGGCCCAAGTAGAATCCCTCCACGTGACAGCCAAGCCCCGCATCCCCAATGTCCTGGCCGGCCGCTACGCCTCCGCGGAGCTCGCCGTCCTGTGGTCCCCCGAGTACAAGGTGACGCTGGAGCGGCGGCTGTGGCTCGCCGTGCTGCGCGCCCAGAAGGACCTCGGTATCGAGGTCCCGGACGCCGCCCTCGCCGACTACGAGCGCGTCCTGGAGACCGTCGACCTCGCCTCGATCGCCGAGCGCGAGAAGGTCACCCGGCACGACGTGAAGGCCCGGATCGAGGAGTTCAACGCCCTCGCCGGTCACGAGCAGGTCCACAAGGGCATGACGTCCCGCGACCTCACGGAGAACGTCGAGCAGCTGCAGATCCGGCTCTCGCTGGAGCTGGCCCGGGACCGCACGGTCGCCGTGCTCGCCCGCCTCGGCAAGCTGGCCGGCGAGCACGCCGAGCTGGTCATGGCCGGCCGCTCCCACAACGTGGCGGCGCAGGCGACCACGCTGGGCAAGCGCTTCGCCACGGCGGCCGACGAGCTGCTGGTGGCCTACGACCGTCTGGAGGACCTGCTGGGCCGCTACCCGCTGCGCGGCATCAAGGGCCCGGTCGGCACCGCCCAGGACATGCTCGACCTGCTCGGCGGCGACGCCTCGAAGCTCGCCGACCTCGAGCAGCGGATCGCCGCCCACCTCGGTTTCGGCCAGGCCTTCACCTCGGTGGGCCAGGTCTACCCGCGCTCGCTCGACTACGACGTGGTCACGGCGCTCGTGCAGCTGGCCGCCGCGCCTTCGTCGATCGCCAAGACCATCCGTCTGATGGCCGGCCACGAGCTGGTCACCGAGGGCTTCAAGCCGGGTCAGGTCGGCTCCTCGGCGATGCCGCACAAGATGAACACCCGCTCCTGCGAGCGTGTGAACGGCCTCATGGTCATCCTGCGCGGCTACGCCTCGATGACGGGTGAGCTGGCCGGCGACCAGTGGAACGAGGGCGACGTCTCCTGCTCCGTGGTCCGCCGGGTCGCCCTGCCGGACGCGTTCTTCGCGTTCGACGGCCTGCTGGAGACCTTCCTGACGGTCCTCGACGAGTTCGGCGCCTTCCCGGCGGTCGTCGCCCGCGAGCTGGACCGCTACCTGCCGTTCCTCGCGACCACGAAGGTCCTCATGGGCGCGGTGCGGGCCGGGGTGGGCCGCGAGGTCGCGCACGAGGTCATCAAGGAGCACGCGGTGGCCTCGGCCCTCGCCATGCGCGAGCAGGGCGCGGAGCGCAACGAGCTGCTGGACAAGCTGGCCGCCGACGACCGGATGCCGCTGGACCGGGCCCAGCTCGACGCCCTCATGTCCGACAAGCTGTCCTTCACCGGGGCGGCGGCCGACCAGGTCGCGGTGGTGGTCTCCCGCATCGAGGCGATCGCCAAGCAGCACCCGGAGGCCGCCGGGTACGCGCCGGGGTCGATCCTCTGACCCCCGAGGAGCTGAACGCCGCCCGCGACCGCGTCCTCCCGGACGTGGTCGCGGGCGGTCTCCGTGTGCTGTTCTGCGGTATCAACCCGGGTCTCCTCTCCGCCGCGACGGGCCACCACTTCGCCCGGCCCGGCAACCGCTTCTGGCCGGTCCTGCACCTGTCCGGGTTCACCCCCCGCCGCTTCGCGCCGTCGGAACAGGAGGAGCTGCTCGCCCACCGCCTCGGCATCACCAACGTCGTGGCCCGTGCCACGGCCCGCGCCGACGAGCTGAGCGCCGAGGAGTTCCGCGAGGGCGGCCGCATCCTGACGGCCAAGGTGGAGCTGCTGCGCCCCCAGTGGCTGGCGGTGGTCGGCGTGACCGCCTACCGGACCGCCTTCGGGGAACGCCGGGCCCAGATCGGCCCCCAGGAGCGGACCATCGGCTCCACCCGCATCTGGGCCCTCCCCAACCCGAGCGGTCTCAACGCCCACTGGACCGCCGAGTCCATGGCCCAGGAGTACGCCCGCCTGCGCGTCGCCGCCGAATTCCCCGACGACACCTGACCCGAGGGACGCGGCCGACGCCGGCCGGGGCCGCCGCTACGACGGCTAGAGGGGTGCGGGTGCGGTTGCGGATGCGGGTGTTACGGAGGGTCGACCACCGTGACGCCCGCCATCAGCCCGTGGGGTTCGCCGCCGTCCCAATGTGCCGCGTAGGCCACGAGCCACTGCGCTCCCACCCGCCAGGCGTGCACGTGATCGGTCGTGCTGCTCACCTCGTCCCACGGCTCGGGTATCTCCTCCCCCTCGATCCCCCGGTGTCTGAGCGAGGCCACGCTGAATATCTGGGCCTCCCCCCACCGGGCTTCCAGGGCCTGGGTGAGCGCTCCGTACTCGGCGGTGACCTGGTCGGCTGCCGCTGCCCGCCCCGAACCGCCGTCCTCCCAGACGTCCTCGGCCCGGCCGACCTGGACCAGGTGGTATCCCGGGCCGCTGCGCATCCCGCCGCACCGGACGTGCTCCGTCGGGAACTCCCGGCCCCGGAGCCGGTCGATCGTGTCGAGGTGCTCTGCCGTGGTCATACCGTCAGTATCCCGGCCACCACTGACAACTGGCCTGGCGTCACGCGTCCCTCCGGCGTACCGCTATCCAGCCTGCGGTCAGCGCGGCGAGCGACCAGAGGGCGGCGACGCCGAGACCGGTCCACGGGCCGAGCGAACCCTCCGCATTCATCCGCATCACCGCCTGGCCGGCCCGGTCGGGCATGAACCGTCCGGCACCGCCGACCATCTGCCCGACCACGAACGGAACGATCAGGACGAAGGGTATGAGCAGGCTCATCACCAGGGTGCCGCTGCGCACCAGCGCGGTCAGGCCGGCCGCGAGCAAGGCCATCAGCATCAGGTAGACGCCGCTGCCGAACACCGCCCGCAGCGTGCCCGGATCGCCCAGTCCGAGGGCGTACTCCCCCATGAAGGCCTGCCCGGAGACGAACGTGACGAGCCCCGTGACCTGTCCGACCAGGAAGGCGAGCGCCGCGACCACGGTCACCTTCGACAGGTAGAACCGGGTCCGGTCGGGCACCGCGGTGAGCGAGACCCGCAGGGCCCCGTCGCGGAACTCCCCGGCGAGGGCGGTGGCGCCGAAGGCGATGGCCGCTATTTGACCGAAGTTGATGCCGTAGAAGGCGGCGAGCAGCGGGTCCGTTCCCATCGCTCCCTCCTCGGCGGTGCCGATCGCCGCCGCGGTGAGGGCGGTGATCCCCACCGTGACCCCGAACACGGCCGTCAGGCAGCCGAGGATCGACCGGGCGGTTCGTATCTTGAGCCATTCCGAGCGCAGAACGGGTGCGGTGGGCAGGGCGGCTGTGGTCATGGCAGGGTCTCCAATGAGAGTCGGGGCGTCGGGGTGGTGAACGCGGAGGGCGGTCAGGCCGCCTTCGCGGAGAAGTCGGCGCGGCCTGCCGTGAGGGCGAGATAGGCCTGCTCCAGCGAGGCCCGCTCGTCGGAGAGTTCCAGCACCGGAATCCCTTCGCCGGCCGCGAGGGCCCCGACCGCCTCGGCCCGTATCCCGTCGACGGTCCACCGCCCGTCCTCCGCGGGGACCAGCTCGCGTCCCCGGCGCGCCAGGGCGGTGAGCAGCCGGTCCGGGTCGGAGGTCCGCAGCCGGACCCGGGGGGAGCTGTGCGCGTCGATGAACTCCGCCGTCGGGGTGTCGACGAGGAGCCTGCCCTGCCCGAGCACCACCAAGTGGTCGGCGAACGACGCGGTCTCCGCCATCAGGTGGCTGGAGACGAGGACCGTGCGGCCCTCTCCGGCGAGTCGGCGCATCAACTCCCTTATCCAGAGGATGCCCTCGGGGTCCAGACCGTTCGTCGGCTCGTCCAGCAGGAGCACTCGGGGGTCTCCGAGCAGCGCGGCGGCGATGCCGAGCCGCTGGCGCATGCCTAGCGAGAAGGTCTTGATCCGCCGACGTGCCACCGGGGTGATGCCGCACTGCTCCAGCACCGTGCCCACCCGCCCCTCCGGAATGCCGTTGCCGGCGGCGAGGATGAGCAGGTGGTCGCGGGCAGTGCGCCCGCCGTACGGCGCTTGCGGGTCGAGCAGGGCCCCCACGTGGCGCAGCGGTTCCCGAAGGTCGGTGAAACGGCGACCGCCGAGGGTGGCGGTGCCCGCGGTGGGCCTGGCGAGCCCCAGCAACAGCCGCATCGTCGTGGTCTTTCCGGCGCCGTTGGGTCCCAGGAAGCCGGTAACCCGGCCGGGCAGGACATCGAAGGTGAGGTGGTCCACGACCCGGGTGCGGCCGTAGTCCTTGGTCAGTTCGCGGATCTCGATGCGGTTCATGACTCAAGACTCGCGACCGCTCCTCCCCCTTCCCTCCCCCACGCGGGGGTCTCGTCTCCCCCACGTGGGGGAGACGCCCGCGACCTGGGCACTGTCACGATGGGTACATGTACCGACTGCTCCGTGCTCCGTTGCGACCGGTGACGTACTCGCGCTGGCTGCACCTCTGCGTTCCGCTCCTGCTCCTGGCCCTCTGGATGTTCGTCAATCCCGCGTGGCCGTGGGCTCCGCTACTGATCGTCATACCGTTCGGGTTCGTGCCGTGGGTCCGGCTGGCCGAGGGCCTACAGGCCCAGTTCCTGCTGACCCCGCACGGCGGGGACGCCCCGGACGACAGCATCACCGTCGCACCGTCGGCCGACTGGAACGACCGCTGGCGGACCCTGGTCTGGCTTGAGATACGGCTCGTCGTGGCGGGCGCGGCCATGTGGGCGACCGTCGTCCTGCCGGTGATGACCGTCGAGCTCGTCGCGACCGCACTCGGGCAGCACCTGACGTCCGATCCGATGCTGCCGCTGGTCCCGCCGCGCTGGGCGGCCGCCCTGCTCGCGCCGGTACCGCTGATCGCGCTCGTCACCGTGGTCGTCGCGCTCGGGGAGATGATCACCGCGATCGCCCGGCGGCTGCTCGGGCCTTCGGCGGCCGAGCGCCTCACCGCGCTGGAGGCGCGCACCGAGCAGTTGCTGGAGCGGACCCGTATCGCACGGGAGCTGCACGACTCGATCGGGCACGCCCTGACCGTGGCGGTCGTGCAGGCGGGAGCGGCGCGGGCCGCCGGTGACCCCGCCTTCACGGAACGGGCGTTGAGCGCGATCGAGGAGACGGGTCGCGTGGCACTGGAGGACCTTGAACGGGTACTGCTGGTGCTGCGGGAGTCGGCGCAACCGCCCTCGCAGCGGCCGACGCTGGTCGAGGCGGACCGGCTGCTGGACGCGGCCCGGGCCTCCGGCTCGGACGTGGAGGCGCAACTGATTGGTCCGCTGGAGAAGTTGCCGGGACCGGTCACCCGGGAGGCGTACCGCATCCTGCAGGAGGCGCTGACGAACGTGCTGCGGCACTGCGGTCCCGTGCCCGTGAAGGTGCGGGTGGAGATGGGTCCGGGCCGGCTGGTGCTGGAGGTCACGAATCCGCTGCCGGAACGGCCGGCCGTCATGACCCGCGGCGGTTCCGGACTGCGCGGGATGCGGGAACGGGCCTCGCTGCTCGGCGGTGAGGCCGAGACCGGGCCGTACGAGGGTGGTTGGAGAGTGCGCGCCCGACTTCCGCTGGAGCGAATACGCTGACCGGATGCCGGTTACCGTACTGCTCGTCGACGACGAACCCCTGGTGCGCGCGGGCCTGCGCGCCGTCCTGGAGGCCCAGCCCGACATCGAGGTGGTGGGGGAGGCCGGCGACGGTGCCTCGGTCGTCCCGCTCGTACGGCAGCTACGGCCGGACGTGGTGGCGATGGACGTCCGGATGCCGCTGCTCGACGGGATCGAGGCCACCCGGGCCGTCCTGCGGTCGGTGGACGCGCCGCCGAAGATCCTCGTGGTGACCACCTTCGAGAACGACGAGTACGTCTACCAGGCGTTGCGGGCCGGTGCCGACGGGTTCCTGCTGAAGCGGGCCCGGCCGTCCGAGATCGTGCACGCGGTCCGGCTGGTCGCGGAGGGCGAGACCCTGCTGTTCCCGGCGGCGGTGCGGGCCCTGGCCGCCGAGTACGGGAACCGCCAGGCGCGGACGGCGCTGACGCGGGCCGCCCTGACCGAGCGGGAGGAGGCGGTGCTGCGGCTCATGGCGCGGGGGCTGACGAACGTGGAGATCGCCGCCGAGCTGATCGTCGGCACGGAGACGGTGAAGTCGCACGTCAGCGCGATCCTGGCGAAGCTCGGGGCGCGGGACCGGACCCAGGCCGTGATCATGGCCTACGAGTCGGGGTTCGTCGCTCCCGCATAGAGTCGGGGCGGGGAGGGGTCGGTTCCGGACTATGGGGGGCTGCTTCTCGCCGCCGTGGCGGACGAGCAGTACGATCCGCCTCACAGGGTCGCTAGCTGGGAGGACACACGTTGGGGCAGCTGACCGGCGGTGACCCGTCACTGCTCCGGCGGATCAATTCCGCCGTGGTGTTGCGGGCACTGCGCGCGGCCGAATCGCCGACGCTCACCGATCTCACCCGGGTGACCGGACTCTCCCGGCCGACCGTCGAAGGGGTCGTGGAGGGTCTGATCGCGACCGGGCTCGTCGTCGAGGCCGGTGCCGAAGAGGGCGCGCGGCGGCAGGGCAGGCCGGCCCGCCGGTTCCGGTTCCGTGCCGAGGCGGGCCATCTGCTCGGCATCGAGATCGGCTCGCACCGGGTCGCGGTGCTGCTGTCCGGCTTGAACGGGCGGATCATCGGCGCGGGCACGAAGGAGGTCGCGGAGACGGCGACCGCAGACGAACGGCTGGATCGGGTGCGCGCGGCCGTCGCCGACCTGCTGCGCCGGGCCGGGGTGCCCCGGGACTCCCTCCGGGCGGTGGGGGTCGGCAGCCCCGGCATCGTGGAGGCGGACGGCACGGTCCGCCTGGGCACGGCACTGCCCGGCTGGACCGGGCTGCCGCTCGGCGAACGGTTGCGGCGCTCGTTCCGCTGCCCGGTGCACGTGGAGAACGACGCCAACGCGGCGGCCGTCGCCGAGCACTGGAAGGGGGCAGCGCGGGACACCGATGACATGGTGTTCGTCATGGCGGGGCTGAGCCCCGGCGCCGGCTCGCTGATCGGCGGGCGGCTGCACCGGGGATTCGGCGGTGCGGCCGGTGAGATCGGCGCCCTGCACCTGCTGGGCCGCGAGGTGACGCCGGAGAAGCTGCTGTCGACCACCGGCGAACCGTTGCACCCGCTGGACGAGCCCGCCGTCGCGGAGGTCTTCGCGATGGCCCGTCGGGGCGACGAGCGGGCGGTGGCCGCCGTGGAGCGGTTCCTGCAGCGGCTCGTGCACGATGTGGCGGCGCTGGTCCTGGCGATGGATCCGGAGCTGGTGGTCGTCGGCGGCTGGGCCGCCGGCCTGGACGGGGTACTGGGCCCCCTCCGCCAGGAGCTGGAGCGCTACTGCCTGCGTCCACCGCGGGTGGAGCTGTCCCTGCTCGGCGAGGCCGCCGTGGCCACGGGGGCCCTTCGGCTCGCGCTGGACCACGTCGAGGAGGAGCTCTTCGCGGTGGAGAAGACGGTCACCGCCCGCCGGTGACCCCGAGGGGCGTTCGGCGGGGGCGACGGCCGGTTACGAACGCCCGGCTCCGGGGCGCGCCCCCGCCGGATCGCCCGGCCCCTCCCGGCGAACGTAAGAACGGCCCGGCGTGGGGCGCCGGGCCGTGAGGGGGTGCCGAGGACTCGGCCGGAGCCGTGTGTCCCGTTCCCCGGGTCGTGCCGCGGGCGGCGGGTCCGTCAGGACGCGACGCGCGGTTCGTGGGTGATCTCGACGTCGCCGGAGTCGCCGAAGGTCAGGCGGCAGGTGTCGGCGCGGTAGGTGGCCACCGACACGGCGGCCGTTCCCGCCGCGGTGAAGTAGCGGGTGGTGACCAGGAGCACCGGGGCGCCCGGCAGTCGGTCGAGTTCGCGGGCGTCGTCCGCGCGGGCCGAACCGAGCTCCACCGAACGGTCCTGGCCTTCGAGGACCAGCCGCTGGAGTTCGCGCAGGACGACGCGGGCGCGGGCCGGTCCGGCCGGTGCCTCGATGGCGGGCAGACCGGGCACGGAGGCGGCCGGGACGTACAGCAGCTCGGCGGCGACGACCTGTCCCTGGGTGACCCGGGTGCGGCGTACGGTCTGGACGGGCTCGTCGGCTGCGAAGCCCGCGCCCCCGGCGGTGCCGGTGCGCAGGAGGGCGAGGACGGTGGCGGGCGGCAGGCCCTCGACCGCGTCCACCGGCTCCCAGCCGTCGACGCTCTCGCCGGGCCAGCTGTGCTGCGTGCTGCCGACGGCTACGCCGACGCGCGGCGGGGCGACCGTGGTGCCGACGCCTCGGCGACGCTGCAGGCGTCCTTCGAGCTCCAGCTGCTCCAGCGCCTGGCGCAGGGTCGCGCGGGCGACTCCGAAGCGAGCCGCGAGCTCGCGCTCGTTCGGCAGGACCTCGCCGACGGCGAAGTCCTGGTCGAGCGCTTCGCTGAGGACGGTCTTCAGGTGCCAGTACTTCGGCTCCGGCGCCGTTTCGAGCTGCGTGGTCCCCACCCTGACTCCTCCTGCCATCGCTGCACTCGCCGTGTGATCCAGCGGCAGTTCCGCGCCTTTGTTTATTAAAGGTTCCTGCACTATCCCTGCGACGATAGGACGGCACACCCCCTTGGTCAAGACCAATGCTCATCCCTTGCGGGGCAGATCGGGCATACGTATCAAGCCGTTCACGGGATGTTCTCGTGCGCACAGAAGGCTTGTAGTCAAGGCCTACCGGACGGTAGTCATGGCGGTGGCACTACTGACAGCCCGTCTCATCCGACGCCCGCCCCAGGGCGTCCACCCGACGAGGAGCAGCATGACCGCCACGGTCTCCTTCACGATCGACTCGCCGCTGGGCCCCCGCGCCACCACCGTCGCCTACGCACGCAAAGGCGCCGGTGAACCGCTCCTCCTGCTGCACGGCATCGGCCACCACCTCCAGGCCTGGCACCCGGTGAGCGACATCCTGGCCGCCGAGTACGACGTGATCGCGGTCGACCTGCCCGGCTTCGGCGCCTCCGGGCCGCTGCCCGCGGGGGTTCCGTACGACCTGGGCACCGTCGCGCCCGCGCTCGGCGCGTTCTGCGCGGCCCTGGGCGTCGAGCGCCCGCACGTCGCGGGCAACTCCCTCGGCGGCCTGCTCGCGCTGGAGATGGCCCGCAGCGGCCTCGTCCGCTCGGTCACCGCCCTCTCCCCCGCCGGGTTCTGGACCGAGGGGGAGCGCCGCTACGCCTTCGCCGCCCTCCTCACGATGCGCGCCGGCGCCAGGGCGCTGCCGCGCCCCGCGCTGGAGCGGCTCTCGCGGACCGCCGCCGGGCGGGCCGCCCTCACCGGGAGCATCTACGCGCGCCCGGCCCGTCGTTCGCCGCGGGCCGTGGTCGAGGAGACCCTCGCCCTGCGCGACGCCACCGGGTTCGAGGCGACCCTGGCCGCCGGCGGCTCCGTACGGTTCACCGCGGACGTGCCCGGGCTGCCGGTCACCATCGCCTGGGGCACCCGCGACCGGCTGCTGCTGCGCCGTCAGGGGGTCCGCGCCAAGCAGACCATCCCGGGCGCCCGGCTGATCCGGCTCCCGGGCTGCGGGCACGTTCCGATGAACGACGATCCGGCACTCGTCGCCCGGGTGGTCCTGGACACCGCCCGCAGCACCCGCCTCCCGGCGGCCGGTACGGCCACCGGAGCCGCGGCCTGAGCGGAGCAGCCCGAGCAGCCCGAGCAGCCCAGGCAGCCTGAGCGGTCCAAGCAGCCCAGGCAGCCTGAGCGGTCCAAGCAGCCCGAGCCGCCCGAGCCGCCCGAGCAGTCCCGGCAGTCCCGGCAGTCCCAGCCACCTGAGCCGTCTGCGCCCCGCCAACCCGGGTCCGAGTCGCTGACGGCTGTTCATCCGCGGTTCGCGCGGCCGACGCGGCCGGGCCGGTGTGCGGCGGCACACTGGTCCGGCCCCGCCCCGCCGGCCCCCGGAGACCCACCGATGGCACCGACGCCGCACACCCGCCGCTCCCTCCTCGGCGGTTCCCTCGCCCTGTCCTCCGCGCTGCTCGCCGCGCCGGTCCTGGCCGTCCCGGCGCTCGCCGCCGCACCGGCCCTCGCCCGTTCCGGCCGGCCCCAGGCCCTTTGGGGCGTCCAGTCCGGCGAGGTCACCGCCCATGCGGCCACGGTCTGGACCCGCTCCGACCGCCCGGCACGGATGTACGTCGACACCTCCCCGAGCGAGTCGTTCCGGTACGCCGTACGCCGCCACCGGGGCCCGCTGCTCGGCCCGTCCGGGGACTTCACCGGCACCACCGTGCTGCGGGACCTTCCGCCGGGGCAGCAGATCCACTACCGGGTCGTGCTCGCCGACCCCGACGACCCCCGCCGCACCTCCGAGCCGGTGCACGGCGCGTTCCGCACCACCCCCGTCTCCCGGCGCGACGACGTGCGCTTCCTGTGGTCCGGGGACCTGGCGGGCCAGGGCTGGGGCATCAACCCCGACCTCGGCGGCTACCGCGTCTTCGAGGAGATGCGGCAGCGCGACCCCGACTTCTTCCTGTTCAGCGGGGACACGATCTACGCCGACGGCCCGATCCAGCCCACCGCGACGCTGCGCGACGGCACCCTTTGGCGCAACGTCACCACCGAGGAGAAGGCCAAAGTGGCCGAGACCCTCGCCGAGTTCCGCGGCAACTTCCGCTACAACCTGCTCGACGGCAGCCTGCGCGGCTTCAACGCCCAGGTCCCGGTGCTCGCCCAGTGGGACGACCACGAGGTCCGCAACAACTGGTACCCGGGCCAGCTGATCGACGACCCCCGCTACACCGTCAAGGACGTCGACACCCTGGCCCGCCGTGCGCGCAGGGCCTTCGGCGAGTACTTCCCCGTCACCGACCTGCGCGGCGGCCGCGCCGAAGGCCGCATGTACCGGGTGATGCGGTACGGGCCGCTGCTCGACGTGTTCGTGCTCGACATGCGCACCCACCGCAACGCGAACTCCCCCGGCCGCGCCTCCGACGACCCCGTGGGCATCCTCGGCTCCGAGCAGCTGGCCTGGCTCAAGCGCGAGCTGTCCCGTTCCCGCGCCACCTGGAAGGTCGTCGCCGCCGACATGCCGCTGGGGATCGTCGTCCCCGACGGCGCCACGGACTTCGAGGCCGTCGCCCAGGGCGACCCCGGCGCCCCGCTCGGCCGCGAGCTCCAGATCGCCGAACTCCTGCGCCACATCAAGCACCAGCGCATCACCGGCACCGTCTGGCTCACCGCCGACGTCCACTACACGGCCGCGAACCACTACGCGCCCGAGCGGGCCGCCTTCGGCGACTTCGCGCCGTTCTGGGAGTTCGTATCCGGTCCGATCGGCGCCGGCGGATTCCCGGCCGGGCGGCTCGACGCCACCTTCGGGCCGCGGACCGCGTACGTCCAGTCCGCTCCGGTGGCGAACATGTCCCCGTCCGAGAATCCCCCGTACTACGGCGAGGTCGACATCGACGGCGACAGCGGGGACCTGACGGTCCGGCTGCGGCGCCAGGGAGGCGGCGTACTGTTCACCAAGACGCTTCGGCCCGGTCAGGTGGGCCAGTAGCGGGCTCCGCGGCGGCACTTCACGGGTCCGCCCGCCGCGTCGGCGTCGGGCGTACCGCCCGTCACCTCGGACGTATACCTTTCGAATTCCGGAAATGACCCGGAAAGCCGGATGAAATCGGCCAGATCGATACTTAACCAGTCGGTCACAGATCGTTCGTGATCACGCAACACCCCTGCGCCACAGTGGCGTGCATGACTGACCGTGCGCATGCCCCCGCCCAGCGTTCCCACCGCCACCACTGGCGCCGCGACGTCGTCGAACTGGCCGCGCTCTTCTGCGCCGTCGCGGTCGCCGACGCCATCGCCAATCTCGTCGTGCACGCCCCGAGGGGCCCCGTCCTGCTGGTGGCCTCGGCCGTGGCCCTGCTGTTCACCGCGGCCTTCCACACCTGGTGGGCCCGGCGCCACAGTCATGCGCCGCCGCCGGCCGACACCGCCCCCAGCGATCCGGCGACGACCGCCGAGGCGGGCGGGAAGCCGACGACGGCCCCCACCCCCGCCCTGTGGCGGATGCGGACGACCGTACGGGACGAGCCCGGCTCACTGGCGGCGCTCTGCACCGCCCTCGCCCGCAACGGCGTGGACATCCTGACCCTCCAGACGCACCCGCTCCCCGAGGGCGGCACCGTCGACGAGTTCCTGCTGCGGGCCCCGCAGGCGCTGCCCTCCGCCGACCTCACCCGCGCGGTCGCCCGCGCCGGCGGCCACAGCACCTGGATCGAACGCGCCGACGCCCACGACCTCGTCGACACCCCCACCCGCGTCCTGGGCCTGGCCACCCGCACCGCGCTGGACGCCGCCGAGCTCCCCCTCGCGCTGCGCCAGCTGCTCGGCCGCTGCACGATCCACTCGATCCCCGCGACCACCCTCTCCGGCCGGCCCAACGCGGGCGCCGACGCCCCGGTCGAAGGGGTCCTGGAGGCTACGGTGATGCGGCTGCGCGACCCCTCCGGCGGCGCGATCACCGTGGAGCGGCCGTACCTGCCCTTCACCCCCACCGAGTTCGCCCGCGCCCGGGCCCTCGTCGAGCTCGACGCCCGGCTCGGCCCCCGCGTCCCGCGCAGCCAGCACGTGCTGACCCTGCCCGAGGGCAACGAGATCACCGTGCGCCGCGCCGACGGCTCCGACCTCCCGGCCGCGCGCGCGATGCACGACCGCTGCTCGGACCGGACCCTGTCGCTGCGCTACCACGGGCCCGTCGCCGACGCCGACCGCTACCTCGGCCACCTGCTGAGCCCCCGCTTCGGGCGGACCCTCGCCGCCACCACCGCCTCCGGCCGGCTCGTCGCGCTCGGCCACCTGCTGTGGGACGGCGACGAGACCGAGGTGGCGCTGCTCATCGAGGACGACTGGCAGCGCCGCGGCATCGGGTCGGAACTGTTGCGCCGGCTGATCGCGATGGCCGTGGAGGCCCGGTGCGACAGCGTGTACGCCGTCACCCAGGCCTCCAACACCGGCATGGTCGCCGCCATGCGCGGTCTGGGGCTCCCCCTCGACTACCAGATCGAGGAGGGCACCCTAGTGATCACCGCCCGGCTGGACGCCGCCCGGGTCAGTTCGCGGCCGCCGCACGAGCAGCCGCCCGCACGGCACTCGTACGGGGAGCGACGACCGGAGCGGAAGCAGGGGTAGCGGACGGAGCCGCACCCGCGCTGAGGGCCTGGTCCAGATCGGCCCACAGGTCGTCCACGTCCTCCAGCCCGACCGACATCCGCAGCAGCCGGTCGCTGACCCCGGAGGAGTGGCGGTCGCCCTCGGCGACGATCCGGTGGCTGATGGAGGCCGGGTGCTGGATCAGGCTGTCCACGCTGCCGAGGCTGACCGCCGGGGTGATCAGGCGTACGGCGCCGATCACCTCGTGCGGGTCCCCGGTGGTTTCGAAGGCGACCATGGCCCCGCCGATCCGCGGGTAGTGCACCCGCTCCACCCGAGGGTCGTCCGCGAGGCGGCGGGCCAGTTCGGCGGCGCTCGCGGACGCGGCCCGGACCCGGACCGGAAGCGTCGAGAGGCCGCGCAGCAGCAGGTACGCGGCGAGCGGGTGCAGGACGCCGCCGGTCGCGAAACGCACCTGGCGGAGCTTGCGGGCGAAGTCCTCGTCGCAGGCGACGATCCCGCCGAGCACGTCTCCGTGGCCGCCCAGGTACTTGGTGGCGCTGTGCAGGACCAGCCGGGCGCCGCTCTCCGCGGGCCGCTGGAGCACCGGGGTGGCGAAGGTGTTGTCGACCAGCAGCGGCACCTCCCCGCAGGAGTGGGCGGCGGCCCGCAGGTCGATCTCCGCGAGGGTCGGGTTGGCCGGGGACTCGATCATGACCAGCCCGGTGTCCGGTCGGATGGCGTCCGCGATGCCCGCGGGGTCCACCCAGGTGACCTCGGTGCCGAGCAGTCCGCTGCCGAGCAGGTGGTCGCTGCACCCGTAGAGCGGGCGTACGGCGACGACGTGCCGCAGGCCCATGGCGCCGCGCACCAGGAGGGTGGCGGTCAGGGCGGCCATGCCGCTGGCGAAGGCGACGGCGCTTTCCGTGCCCTCCAGGCGGGCCAGGGCCGTCTCGAAGCGGGCGGTGGTCGGGTTGTCGAGGCGCGAGTAGACCGGCGGGCCCTCGGGGCGGGCCCCGGTCGTGGCGAACTCGTCGATACGAGCGGCCTCCGCCCGGCTGTCGTACGACGGGTAGGTCGTCGACAGGTCGAGCGGAGGCGCGTGCAGCCCGAGCCGCGCGAGGTCCTCGCGTCCGGCGTGCACTGCTTCGGTGGCCAGCGACCGTCGTGCGGTCTGGGCGTTCGTCTCCATGCCCGGTACTGTGCGCGGTCGACCGGCGATGACGGGAAAACGCCGTGCTACGTTCGGCCAATGTCCGATTCCGTTGCTTTGGATCCGACCGACCTGCAGATTCTGCGGCTCCTGCAGAACGACGCCCGGACCACCTACCGCGACCTCGCCGCCGAGGTGGGCGTCGCCGCGTCCACCTGCCTGGACCGGGTCGCGCGGATGCGCCGCTCCGGGATCATCCTCGGGAACCGGCTGCGGCTCGATCCGGCGAAGCTCGGCCGCGGTCTGGAGGCGCTGCTCCTGGTCCAGGTGCGCCCGCACCGGCGCGAGCTGATCGGGCCCTTCGTGGACCGGGTGCGCTCGCTGCCCGCCTCCCGCGCCGTCTTCCACCTCACCGGGCCCGACGACTACCTGGTCCACGTCGCGGTCGCCGACCCGGGTGAGCTCCAGCGGCTGGTCCTCGACGAGTTCACCTCGCGGCGCGAGGTCGCCCGGGTGGAAACCCGGCTGATCTTCCAGGAATGGGACTGCGGGCCGCTGCTGCCGCCCACGTCCGCGGGCTGAGGAGCGGGGGCGCGGTGATGACGCGGCGGCGCCCCCCGTACGAAGATGGCGACATGTCAGAGATCTTGCAGAACAGCAGCGCCACCCGACTGCCCCGCCAGGTGGCCGACGCCTACGTCGACGACCTCGTCGCCATCGACCCGATCGCCGGGACCTACCTCGGCGTCGCCTCCAGTTCCGGCAGCCTCCCGGACTTCTCCCCCGCCGGCCGGGCCGCCGCCGCCGAGCTGTCCCGTACGACCCTCGCCCTCCTGGACGCCGCCGAGCGGCTGCCCGGCGGCGACAGCGACGCCGAGCGCCGCTGCGCCCGCCTGCTGCGGGAGCGGCTGACCGCCGAACTCGCGGTCCACGAGGCCGACGAGGACCTGTGCGCGGTCAGCAACATCCACAGCCCCGTCCACTCCGTCCGCGAGGTCTTCACCCTCACCCCGGCCGAGACGGACGAGGACTGGGCAGCGATCACCGAGCGGCTGCGCGCCGTCCCTGCGGCCCTCGCCGGCTACCGCGAGAGCCTCGAACTCGGCCTGGAGCGCGGCCTGTACGGCGGCCCGCGCCCCACGGCCACCTTCATCGCACAGCTCGGCACCTGGGCCGGAGACGCGGGCGCCGCAGGTGCCGGCGACGCGGCGGGCGCCGAGCCCGCCTTCTTCGAGGACTTCGCCTCGCGCGGCCCGGACTCCCTGCGCGCGGGCCTGGACGAGGCGGCCGCGGAGGCGACCGCCGCCCTGCTCTCGCTGCGCGACTGGATGCGCGAGGTGTACGCCCCGGCCGTCGAGGGCCGGCCCGACACGGTGGGCCGCGAGCGCTATGCCCGCTGGTCGCGGTACTTCAACGGCACGGACCTCGACCTGGACGAGGCGTACGCGTACGGCTGGTCCGAGTACCACCGGCTGCTCGCCGAGATGAAGATTGAGGCGGCCAAGATCCTTCCGGGCGCGGGCCCCTGGGAGGCGCTGGCGCACCTGGACGAGCACGGCACCCACATCGAGGGGGTGGACGAGGTCCGGGACTGGCTCCAGGGCCTGATGGACGAGGCCGTCGAGAACCTCGACGGCACGCACTTCGAACTCGCCGACCGGGTCAAGAAGGTGGAGTCGAAGATCGCCCCGCCGGGCGGCGCCGCGGCTCCCTACTACACCAGCCCCTCCGAGGACTTCTCCCGGCCGGGCCGCACCTGGCTGCCCACCATGGGGCAGACCCGCTTCCCGGTGTACGACCTGGTCTCCACCTGGTACCACGAGGGCGTTCCCGGCCACCACCTCCAGCTCGCGCAGTGGACGCACGTGGCGGACCGGCTGTCGCGTTACCAGGCCACCGTCGGCATCGTCAGCGCCAACGCCGAGGGCTGGGCGCTGTACGCGGAGCGGCTGATGGACGAGCTGGGCTACCTCAAGGACGCCGAGCAGCGCCTGGGGTACCTGGACTGCCAGATGATGCGTGCGGCACGGGTCATCGTGGACATCGGCATGCACCTGGAGCTGCCCATCCCGGCGGACTCCCCGTTCCACCCGGGCGAGACGTGGACGGTGGACCTCGCGCAGGAGTTCTTCGGCCTGCACAGCGGCCGGCCGGCGGACTTCGTGGAGAGCGAGCTGACCCGGTACCTGTCGATGCCGGGGCAGGCCATCGGCTACAAGCTGGGCGAGCGCGCCTGGCTGCTGGGCCGGGACAACGCCCGTGCGGCGCACGGGGACTCCTTCGACCTGAAGGCCTGGCACATGGCGGCCCTGTCGCAGGGGTCGCTGGGACTGGACGACCTGGTGGACGAGCTGTCCAAGCTCTGACGGCTCCAGCTCCGGCTACGGCTACGGCTACGGCGGCCGAAGCCGCGGCCGGAGCCGCACCCGCCACCGCCGCCCGCGCCACGGGAACGGGCCACTCCCCCGTGCGGCCCGTTCCCCGTCCGGCCGGCCCGGGCACGGCCTCAGCAGCCGCAGTCGTCCGAGCCGGTGGGGGCGGTGAGCGGGTCGGCCTCGGAGCGACGCTCGCTGCCCTGCCAGGTTTCCACCTCGAAGCCCTCTCGGATCCAGTACTCGATGCCGCCGAGCATCTCCTTGACCTGGAAGCCGAGTTCGGCCAGGGCGAGCGCCGATCGGGCACCGCCGTTGCAGCCGGGCCCCCAGCAGTACGTCACCACGGGCAGGTTCCGGTCGAGGAGCAGCCCGGCCTGCTCGGGGACGAGGGCGGTGGGCAGGTGGACCGCGCCGGGCACGTGCGCCTGGTCCCAGGCCGGGGTGGAGCGCGAGTCGACCAGCTGGAAGCCGAGCTCCGCTCCCTGCTCGCGGTGGGCCGCGAAGGCCGCGGCGACGTCGGACACGTCCGCGTGGAAGGCCAGGCTCGCGGCGAAGTAGGCGGCGGCGGCGGCCGGCGCGGCCGGGGGCACCCGGAGCACGGGGTTGGCGGCCGCGGGGACGCCTCCGGGGGCGGCTCCGGAGCCGCCCCCGGCCCGGGTGGCGGTGGCGTCCGGCTCGGTGATCTGCGGGTTCGTCGTCGTCATGACTCAGAATCTACGAGCGACCGACGCTCCCCGAAAGGGACTTTCCCCGGCCCTTCACTTGTCCGACCGGGGAAACCCCTGCTAGACCTGCGAGATGACCGACTATTCCCCGGACCCCACCGACTGGCGCATTCTCGAAGCGCTCCAGCACGACGGCCGCGCCAGTTTCACCGAGCTGGCCCGCACCGTCTCCATGTCCGCGAGCGCCGTCACCGAGCGGGTCCGGCGCCTGGAGGAGACGGGGGTGATCACCGGCTACACGGCGGTGGTGAACCCGGAGCGGCTCGGAAAGTCGATCCTCGCCCTGGTCCGGCTGCGCTACCCGCACGGCAACTACAAGCCGTTCCACGACTTCCTGGACGCCACCCCGGACATCCTGGAGGCCCACCACGTCACCGGTGACGACTGCTTCGTACTCAAGGTCGCCGCCCGCTCGATGGCACACCTCGAAGAGGTCACGGGCCGGATCTCGGGGCTCGGCTCGGTGACGACGAGCGTCGTGTACTCCTCGCCGCTGCCGCGCCGCCCGCTCAGCCCGTGAGCGGCACGGTCAGGCCATGAGCGGCACGGTCAGCCCGTGAGCGGGACGGCCGGTCCGTGAGCGGCACGGCCGGTCCGTGAGCGGCACGGCCGGTCCGTGAGCGGCACGGTCAGTCCGTCAGCGCGGCGGTGCGGTGGCGCACGACCGAGCCGCCGCGCTGCTTGACGATCTCCAGCTGGGCCTGGACCCGGGTCCGCAGATCGGCGACGTGGCTGACGATGCCGACGCTGCGGTCGCGCTCGCGCAGCGAGTCGAGGACGTCGAGCACCTCGTCCAGCGCCTGGTCGTCGAGGCTGCCGAAGCCCTCGTCGATGAACAGGGTGTCCAGGCGCATGCCGCCCGCCTCGTCCGTGACCACGTCGGCCAGGCCGAGCGCGAGGGCGAGCGAGGCGAAGAAGGTCTCGCCCCCGGACAGCGTCGAGGTGTCGCGCTCGCTGCCGGTCCAGGCGTCGACCACGTGCAGGCCCAGGCCGGACCGGCCGCGGCCGCTCGCCCGCGCGTCGGAGTGGACGAGGGTGTAGCGGCCGCCGGACATCCGCAGCAGCCGTACCGTCGCCGCGGCGGCCACCTGCTCCAGGCGGGCGGCGAGGACGTACGCCTCCAGGCGCATCTTGCGCTCGTTGTCGGCGGAGGTGCCGGCGGTGAGCCCGGCCAGCCGGGCGACCCGGTCGTAGGCCTCGCGCAGCGGGCCCAGGGCGCGCAGCTCCTGTTCGGCCCGGTGGGACAGCGCGTCCAGTTCGGCGCAGCGGACCCGGGCGGCGTCGTGGGCGGACCCCGCCGTACGGAGCTTTGCCGCGGCCCGCGCGGCGTACGCCTCGGCGGCCTCCGGTGCGGCCGGGGGCAGCGCCGCGGCCTCGGCGGTGCCGGTCTCGCCGCGGCGGTCGGCCAGCAGGGTCTCCTCCGCCTGCCAGGCGTCCAGCCGGTGCTGCAGGGCGGTGCGCTCGTACTCGGGGAGCACCGCCTCGGCGGCGGCCTCGACGGTGTCGAACCCGGCCTTGAACGCGGCGTCGGCGAGCTGGTCGTCGGCCTCCTTCAGCCGGGCGGCGGTCGTCTCGGCCCGGCGCAGCGCGTCGGCGGCCGCCGAGACCATCCGGACCCGGTCCTCCAGGGTGCGGGCCCGGGCGGCGACGGTGGGCGCGTCGCCCCGGACCTGGGCGAGCTCCGCCTCCAGGGAGGCCTGCTCCTGGTCCAGGGCCTCGCGCCGCGAGGCCCTGGCGGCGACCCGGCGCTCGGCGTCGAGGCGGTCGGCGCTGCGCGCGGCGTGCTCCCGCTCGGCGCGCGCGAGATGCTCCCGTGCGGCGTGCAGTCCCGCGGCGGTGGCGTGGGCGGCGGCGTGCCGGGCGCTCAGGTCCGAGGCCAGGCCGTCGAGTTCGGCGGTGGTGGCGTCCCCGGCGGCGGACGCGGCGCCGGTGCGGGCCTCCTCCAGGGCCGCGAGCCGGAGTCCGACGGCGGCCCGGGCCTCCTCGGCCCGCTCGAAGGCCGCGTGGGCGGCGTCCTCGGCGTCCCGGTCGACGTGGCCGGGGGCCGGACGGGCCGGGGCCGGGTGCTCGGCGCAGCCGCACACGGCGCAGGCTTCCCCGGCGACCAGGGCTTCGGCGAGCTCGGCGGCGATCCCGCGCAGCCGGGCCTCCTTGAGCTCCAGCCAGCGCTCCCGGGCGGCGGCCGACTCCGCGCGCACGGCGAGCAGTTGTTCCTCGGCACGCCGCGCGTCGGCAGTGAGGGCGTCCCGTTTCCGGGCGGCCTGGAGGCGCTGCCGGACGGGTTCCAGCCGGCCGGCGAGCTGCTCGGCCAGCGTCGCGGCCTGCTGGGCGGAGTCCACCCGCGCGGCCAGGGCGGCCCGGGTGGTGTCCCAGCGCTCCAGCCACTCGGCGGACTCCTGGTGCTGCTCCTCCGCGGCCCGGGCCTCGCGTTCCAGGTCGGCGCGCTCGCGGCCGATCTCGGCGCTGCGCTGCTCGGACCGCCGGGCGGCGGCGAGCGCGCCGAGGTCCTCGCGCAGCCGCTGCTCGACGGAGGCGAGGTGCTCGGTGCCCGCTTCGGCGAGGGGCGGCGGGAGTTCGGCGCGGGCCGCCGCCTCGGCGTGGGCGGCGCCGAGGTGCGCGGCGGAGGCCGCGCCGCGCAGTTCCAGGGCGGGGGCGACCATGGCGCCGCGCCGGGCCCGGTCGAGGAGGCCGCGCACGCGTTCCCGCTCGGGCCCCGCGTCGGCGAGCGCGGCGGCCCGGCGGGTGGTCTCGGCGTGGCGGCGCTGGAGCCGGTCGAGCTCCCGCGCGTCCTCGGCGGCGCGCCGGGCCGCGGCGTGGCGGCCCTCGACGGCGGCGAGGGCGTACTCGGTGACGGTGAAGCGCTCCCGGGCGGCGCACCGGGCGACGGCGGCCCAGGCGCGGACGGCGGGCGCGAGCCCGGGGTCTCCGGGCTGGTGTACGGGCAGCGGCCAGTCCCGCAGATCGGCGCTGTCGCCTGCGGCTTGGGCGAGGCGCTGGGCGGTGTGCAGCACCTTCTCGTCGCCGGCCCGGACCTTGGCTTCGGCGGCCCGGCGGCGTTCGCCGAGCAGGGCTTCGACGGCGGCGAACCGGCGGGTGTCGAAGAGCCGTCCGAGCAGCCGGCCGCGGGCGGCCTCGTCGGCGCGCAGGAACCGGGCGAACTCCCCCTGCGGCAACAGCACCACCTGGCAGAACTGCTCGCGGCTCATGCCGAGGAGCTGTTCGATCTCCTCGCCGATCTCCTGGTGGGAGCGGCTGAGCGCGTTCCAGCCGTCGGCGGTGTGCTCGCGCAGCCGGCTCTGCGCCTTGTCCTTGGTGGTGCCCGTGCCGCGCTTCTTCGGCCGGTCCTGCTCGGGGCGCCGGGTGATCTCCAGCCGGCGGCCGCCCGCGGTGAGTTCGAGAGTGATCTCGGTGGGGGTCCCGGCGGCGGCGTGGTCGCTGCGCAGACTGGTGCCGGGGGCCTGGCGGGGGCCGGGGACGGATCCGTAGAGGGCGTAGCAGACGGCGTCGAGGACGGAGGTCTTGCCGGCGCCGGTGGGTCCGTGGAGCAGGAAGATCCCGGCGCCGGAGAGCGCGTCGAAGTCGATCTCCTGGGGTTCGGCGAAGGGGCCGAAGGCGGTGACCTTGAGCCGGTGCAGCCTCATCGGTGGGTCTCCCGCAGGCCGTCGTCGACCCGTACGTCGTCGAAGGCGCCCTGGAGCACGGCCCGTTCGGCGTCGTCGGCGCGGCCGCCGCCGCGGACGTGGGCGACGAAGTCCTCGGCGATCTCCTGGTCGCTGCGGCCCTTGAGGCGCTGGGCGTAGGAGACCCCGGGCTCTTCCGCGCGGCCCTCGGGGTCGAAGCCGAGGCTGAGGGTGTGCGGGAAGCGGGTGGCGAGCCGGGCCATGGGGTCGTCGGGACGGACGGGGTCGGTGAGGACGGCCTCGACCCAGGAGTCCTCGTGCGCGGTGTGCGCGGTGTCCTCCAGCAGGTCCTCCAGCCGGCCGCGCAGCCGGCCGAGGGCGCGCGGTACGGGGGTGTCGATCCTCTCGGCGGCGATCTCACCCCCGGCGCCCAGCTCGACCAGCCACATGGTCTTGCGGTGGTCGGCCTCGGAGAAGGAGTAGGCGAGGGGGGATCCGGAGTAGCGGACCCGTTCGCCGATCGTCTGGCAGCCGTGGAGGTGGCCGAGGGCCGCGTAGTCCACGCCGTCGAAGACGGAGGCGGGTACGGCCTCGACCCCGCCGACGGCGATGTCGCGCTCGCTGTCGCTGGCCAGCCCGCCGGTGACGAAGGCGTGGGCCAGGACGACGGAGCGGGTGCCGGGCGGCCGGGTGGCGAGGTCGGCCCTGATCCGGTCCATGGCCGCGCCGAGGACGGCCTCGTGGCTGACCTTGTCCGTGCCGAACTGGTCCTTGACCAGCGCCGGTTCCAGGTACGGCAGCCCGTAGAACGCCACTTGGCCGTGTACGTCGGCCAGCAGCACGGGGTCGGCGCAGCCGGCCGGGTCGGTCCTGAGGTGGATGCCGGCCCGGTCGATGAGCCCGGCCCCGACGCCGAGGCGGCGTGCGGAGTCGTGGTTGCCGGAGATCATGACGGTGGGCACGCCGAGGTCGGCGAGCCGGTGCAGGGCCCGGTCGTACAGCTCGACGGCCGCGAGAGGGGGCACGGCCCGGTCGTAGACGTCTCCGGCGACGAGGAGGGCGTCGACCTCCCGCTCCCGCACGGTCGCGACGAGGTGGTCGACGAAGGCGGCCTGGGCGCCGAGCAGGTTCACGCGGTGGAAGGCCCTGCCGAGATGCCAGTCGGAGGTGTGCAGGAACTTCACTCGCCGGTCCCGCCGCCCATGCCGTCTCCCCCTGATCGCCCCGCTCGCCGTTCCTGAACCCCTCTACGCTAACGCGTCCCTCAGGGCGCGTAGGTCTCTCCGCCGAGAGTGAGGGTGGCACTGCCGGCCGTACTGTCGGCGAGCCAGGCCTCGAAGCCGGGCAGGTCGTCCTCCGGGAGGGCGACCTCGATCTCCACCGCGGCCCCGTAGCGCAGGTCCACGACGGTCCGGCCGGTGGAGCGCAAGTCGTTCTGGGTCTTGCCCGCGCGCTGGTGGTCGACGGTGACGGTGGCGAGCCGGTAGCGGCGGCGGGTGACGGTGCCGAGCGCGTCGAGGGCCTCGCCGACGACTCCCCCGTAGGCGCGGATGAGGCCGCCGGCGCCCAGTTTCACACCGCCGTAGTAGCGGGTGACCACGGCGACCGCGTAGCGCACGTCCCGGCGCATGAGCATCTGGAGCATGGGCACCCCTGCGGTGCCGCCGGGCTCGCCGTCGTCGCTGGCCTTCTGCACGGAGGCGTCCGCGCCGATCACGTACGCGTAGCAGTGGTGCGAGGCGGTGGGGTGCTCCTTGCGGACCCGCGCGACGAACTCCTGCGCCTCCCGCTCCGTCGCTGCGGGCGCGAGCGCGCACAGGAAGCGCGAGCGGTTGATCTCCGACTCGTGCACGCCCTCGCGGGCCACCGTCGCGTACTGGTCTGCCTTCACCGCTCCACCCTAATCCGTTGTTAAGGACGGGCCGGCCGACTGCAAGCCGGGCGGGCTGTTCGAGCACCAGGGGCTGTGACATCCGGCTCCACCCGGGCCTATAAGGCCTCCCCGTAGATCGGTGGACGGTCCTGGCGCTCGTAGTGGTGGCGGTCACGTCGGCGCCGGACGGATGCCTACACGACACCCGGCTCTCAGGCCTCCTGTAAGAGCGGCGGCGTCCGTGTCGATGTGACCGCTATCGCGGTGCGTGCATGTGGCGACGGAGCACGCCGTCCCCCGCCTCCGGTCG